>CALFSX010000144.1 GCA_937916515.1 uncultured Planctomycetaceae bacterium
CGGTGGCGGACGCGGTGGGTTTGGTGGTCCCGGTGGATTCGGCGGCGGGCCGGGCGGTGGTCGCGGCGGATTTGGCGGGCCGCCTGAAGGCGCCGGTGGAACGCTTAAGCCGGAGCAGCTGGATTTCAAAGATGGAGTCGCAACAGTTCCCGACATAGACACTTATCACAAGCTGGCCTACAAGGGGCCGGAAGTGATGATTGATACTTTTCTGGCGGATCTTGAATTCGTGAAGTTCACGCTTAACGACGCCGCTTCGGATCAGCGCCAACTGTATTTTATCAACACCAAAACTCACCGAGCCCACCCCATGTTTGGACGAGTCGCCGGGCTATCCAACGGTCGCGGTGATGAGCAAATGAAGGGAGTGCTGGTCTTCCGACCCAACCTGACTTCTGCTAATGGCGAAGCGGGATTGTTTACTTATGAATTCGAACCGTTCGACGGCTATTCGTTCAAAATGGTCGACATTTGTCACTCCGCTTTAACGAGCAAGATGCCTTTGCTGAAGGGCCGTATCGGCTACTATCCTCGCGGCGAACGAGCCACCGCAGCCTATTGGCAAGACAAGGCCTTGTACGAAGCAGCCAACTTGCCAGTCTATATGGACAGCGATCTGGCCAACGCCGACGCAAAGTTCCAACCACTTAACATGGAAGCAGGGTTCGGACGCCTAAGAATTATGGAACTTGACGAACGACCGAGCCCGCGTGACGTGGTTCTGTATCGCTCGCTACCCAACGAAATGCCTCGCGTGGCGGGCATCATCACCGAAGTGCGTCAAACTCCCCTGTCGCACGTTAATCTGCGAGCCGTTCAGGATAAAGTGCCAAACGCATTCATCGCCGACGCCACGACGAATCCGCAGATCGCTGCATTAGTCGGGCGCCAGGTTGCGTATGAAGTGACTCGCGATGGCTTTGAAATCAGAGAAGCCACGGAAGCGGAAGTTGAAAAGCACTTTGCGAAAATCCGTCCGACAAAGACGCAGATTCCAGAACGAGATCTGACCGCCAAAGAAATTCGCCCGCTGGATGCAATTGCATTTGAACAATCAACTCAGGTCGGCGTTAAAGCTGCCAACATTGCAGCGATGCGCCAATTCAAACTGGTAAAGGACGTCGTTCCCGATGGGCATGCGGTTCCGTTTTACTTCTACGACGAATTCATGAAGCACAACGGCTTCTATGAATACGCGTCAAAGCTGCTTGACAATTCGGAATTCCAGAACAGTCCCGAAGTTCAGGAAGCGGAACTGAAAAAGTTTCGGTCCCTGATTAAGAAAGGCAAAATGCCCGAATGGATGCTGACCGCGTTTGGAAATCTGCAACGGCAGTTCGAACCAGTTACTTCATTGCGTTGCCGGTCCAGCACCAATAACGAAGACCTGCCCGGTTTTAGTGGAGCTGGATTGTACGATTCGTTTACTCACAAAAAAGATGAAGGACATCTGTCGGAAACGATGAAGCAGGTGTACGCCAGTTTATGGAATTACCGAGCATTCGACGAACGAGAATTTTATCGAGTTGATCATCTGGCAGCAGCGATGGGTGTGCTGGTACACCCCAACTTTAAGGGAGAACTGGCGAATGGCGTTGCCGTCACCGATGACGTGCTGTACGGAACTACCGGCAACTACTATCTGAACACTCAGGAAGGCGAAGACCTTGTCACCAATCCTGATGAGCTGTCGTTCCCGGAAGAACTGCTGCTGGATTGGACGGACACCGGTCGAGTACAGGTCATGCGTACGTCCAGCCGGTCGGTTGATGGCAAGCTGCTGATGTCTGACGAGCAACTGGATCTGATGCGTCGCTGTCTGGGCCAGATTCATGGTCACTTTGCAAGACTTTACGGTAAAGATCCCGAAGCAGCCGACTTCGCCATGGAGATTGAATTCAAGATCGACAAAAACAACCTGGTTGTCATCAAGCAGGCTCGCCCATGGGTGTATTCAGAAACCGCCGCTGAACGAAGACCGGCAAACAGCGGCGGTTTCGGCGGGCCAGGCGGCGGGCCAGGCGGTGGGCCTCCAGGCTTCGGTGGACCAGGTGGCCCCGGCGGAATGGGCCCCGGCGGAATGCCAGGCCCGCCTGCATTTGCTCTGTTGACTGCGATTGATGAAAACAATGACGGCAAGCTTTCGCCCGACGAAATCACAAAAGCCGAATCCAGATTGCAAAAGCTGGATGCCAACAGCGACGGCGAATTATCAGCCACAGAAATCGGCTGGCCACCACGGTTCTAAGGATGCACCGCAAATTTACGGGGCTACCAGCCTGCTAAATAGATGCTTGTCGAAATGGGAACGCGATGGGACCGGGGTTAAAGCGAGCTTGCGAGCGAAACCCCGGGGGCTCCTTCGCTTCGGTCAGCCCAACACCAGATCGCATGAAAGGTCATCCCGCAGACTGCCGTTGAGATCGAAACCTGCTGATTCTTTGCTGCATCTTTCGACGCGGCATGTCGTAACAATTTCGCGGCGGCGGTCAAACCTTCGTGGCCGCTGTATTCAATCTGGAATTTGTGCTTGGTTTGATCTCCTTGTTGGGCGCCAACGCCTGGCACAGAGCGGCCTTGGGAGTGTACAAGTGTTATTGCGAATTATACGGAAGTACCGCGCGCTGACGATTTGTTCTGTGACTTTAAACCAGCAACGATAGAATGACGGTGCAACTTCCACCTTACCCGGGGTGTCAAGATGAACGAAGACGTCAATCCAGTTGAGCCTGAATCACGGCGCAAGGGCGAATCACAAATTCACGCGGTCACGCACGTTTGGCAGCACGACACTGCTCCTGAATTATCCGTTCCCCCAACGCTGCAGGACAACTCAAGGTACCAGTTAATCAACCTCCTGGATCAGGGAGGTATGGGCTCCGTCTTTCGGGCTCGCGATGTGGTGATTAAAGTCTTGCGTGTCGATTCAACGCAGAGGCCTAATGCTTTGGCAGCGTATGCAAACGAAGCCAGGGTTCTGAGCTATCTTTCTCATCCAGGCATCGCTCCCATTTACGATTGCGGAACAACGACAGAGGGGCACCCGTATCATGTGATGAAGTTGATTTCAGGGGAGACCCTGGAGCAAATCCTTCAACAGGGCGATTGTACGGCGGCTCAGCTAATCGGCATTTTCGCCGACATCGCGGAAACAATGGCATTCGCACATTCGCGTTCGGTGATTCATTTGGATCTAAAGCCGGCCAACATCATGGTCGGTGATTTTGGCGAGGTCTATGTGATGGACTGGGGGTTGGCAAGATTCGAATCCTCAGCTCGCGACAACTGCTCGGAATTTGCAGCACCTGAACGATATCCAATCGCTGGCACACCTGAGTATATGTCTCCCGAACAGGCTCGCGGAGAGAGCCTTGATGCCCGTGCCGATGTTTTCGGACTTGGAGCATTGTTGTGCGAAGTGCTGACCGGACAGGCACCTTATTCCGGCAAGAATGTCGGTCAGGTGCACCGTAAAGCGTTGCGAGGTTGTACGGGCGATCTGCTTGACAGGCTGGAACTGTGTGACACCGATCGCGCACTGATTCGTCTGACCAAACGCTGCCTTGCTCCCAGCCGAAAGGACAGACCGCGGGATGCCGGCGAAATCGTCGCGGCGGTGTCAGACTACAGAGAGTCCGCATTGCAACGCGCTGAAAATGATATGGATCGCTTTTTCGAATTGTCACTGGATCTGTTCTGCATTGCCGACTTCGATGGCTTCTTCCGAAGGATCAATTCTAATTTTTCGCGAGTGCTTGGTTACACAGAAGCCGAGTTGCTGGCACGTCCGTTTATGGATTTCGTTCATTCCGAAGACATCGCCCAAACACAAAACATCATGCAGACTTTGGGAGAAGGTCGACCCGTCGTGCGATTCGCCAACCGCTACCGAACGTCGCATGGACGCTATGTTAAGCTGGAATGGACTGCAAAAGCGGTCCCGAGTGAAGATGTGATTTTCGCGGTGGCTCGAGATATTCGATGAATGAATCGCGATGGCATGAGTGCCGGTTTTCTGTGGATAGAAACGTCGGAAGGTATGACCATGCTGGCGTTAGACGCGTTGGCCTGAAACCTTGACGCGCCTGGCCTGAAAGATGCGGCTGCCGTTCGCACTTCGCGTGATTGTTTAATCCGTGGTCGCAGACCAGGCCGCAAAGCTGATCGATTAAATCGCATTCTTGCAACGCGACAGAAACGCCGCTGGTCAGCGATGTGTGGCATTCCCAGTGAAGCAGTTTGGAACGTCACGCTAATGCCGCTCACGCTGTTGCCAACCACCCACCGCTCTGATACTGGCGAAGGTCGAAGCAGGCAACGAAAAAGGGAGACCGGATATTCTCCGATCTCCCTTTCAGATTTTTCGTATCACAAAGCTGATGGAAACCTATCGCGTTCGGCTGCGAACGGGAGTTGTTTCGTCGGCTGACTTGCCGGCATTTTCAGCCTTCTCGCGAACGCGACCTTCTGCTGTGGCCACGATTGTTTGAGCGGTCTGCAGTTGTACTCCACTGAAGTATGGGATTTTGGCTCCCAATGCGTTGTACGAAAATTTCTGAGACAGTTCCTGCCAGCTCATGTTGTCGGTGCGAGTCCAAACAGCTGCCTGAGCTCCCTGAGCCGGAAGGCGACCGGTTCCGACCATTGTGATCAACTCCTGAAGAACAGGATCTTTGGTGTATTCATCAACTGGAACGATTTTGTAGTTCGCTCGTGGAGTTGGGTCTGCTTTACCGTGCTCAAGGCACACTGAAACGTAAGGCAGTCGAACAGTCTTTTCCGGTGGAATCGAAAAGAATCCAGCTCCACCGCCTTGACCGCCCATACCTCCACCCATGCCACCGCCGCCTAAGCCACCGCCGCCTTGACCGCCACCAAGACCTCCGCCCTGATTCTGCTGGCCTCCGCCGCCTTGACCACCCATTCCGCCGCCCATGCCACCACCGCCGAAGCCGCCTCCACCTAAGCCTCCACCACCCATGCCTCCAAATTGCTTCAGAACCTGAACGGTTACGAAGGCTTGTGGCATTTCAACTGTAAGTGGTTGGTCCGAATTGTTGGTGATCAGCAAGTTGCCGCCCATTGGGCCATTGGCGATGACCTTGGTTTCCAGCAGTCCTTCTTCCATTCCCTTGAATAGCTCAACGGATTCAGCCCCCGGATCATATTGCAGTTTGGTGATTGGGCGAGAATTATTTCGCTCGCTTTTCGATTCTGCCTGTGAAGTCGAGGTCAGTAGCCCAAGCCCGGCGATAGCCAATGCAAGGAAGCGGATTGCTGAAAATTGCAGACGCATAGAACTGAACTCCTGTATGGATTACCGGTTAAATTGGGCCACAAAAAGCCGCTTTGGGGCCGAGGTCCGGGTACACAAACGCGATTTGGTTAAAGCCTTACGTCAGTTTATCGCTGATTTTCACAGGTTAGCAACAAAAATCTAAAGCCTTCACAGACATAAGCCACCAGATTTAGGCAACCAGTCCGATGAAGGAAAAGCGTTCAATTCCGTAAACAGTGCCCCTTGCTTCGGTTTTGCGGCCTGCAGCGTGCTGTTTGAGGTGCTTCGGGGCGTCACGAAGGCGAAAGCCGACGGCTGGAATCAATTTGCCCGCGCGGCGGCTGTGTGGAAAGGTTCGCGGATCGCAGGTTACGCAAGCAAGATCGGAAATGGTTTCGTTGTGAACTTCTGCCCCTAAGATTTGCCTGAAAAGATCGCTCCTGTCATGACGATGCACGCCACAATTCCGACTAAAAACGTGGTTAAGGTGGGCCCGCCGTTCATTTCGGCTTCTACGGCTCCGCGTCCGGCAGTCGCACGGCTTAGTTGCCAGACGCTGGTTTCGTTGTGGTAGACGCCTTTTTCACGTTCGGCCACCAATGAGGCATCAACTTCCCATTCGTCGAATGGAGTGTCCTGCTGCAGTTTTTCCAGCTCTTCTTCGTCTGAGATCATTGGTGCTGAAAGACTGCCTCGACCGTCGTTTTTGTGAAGGCCCTGCAGAGAAACGGTGGCAGGCCTGTCTTTTTTGCCCTTGCCCGTTCGGTTTTGATTTCTGCGTTCGTCGTCGTCTTCGCGGTATTCCAGTTGCCACAAGTCAGATTGAAACGGCTTGACGGAATCCTGACCACCAGATCCTCGCTGAGCCACGGCTGTTGACCATGCGCTGCAGACAATGCAAATCGCAAGAAGTGCGTGAGTCGTCCTGATGTTCATATTTCGCAAACCCCAATCCTCAAACTTCAACACGTCGTCAATTTCAAAACACGTCAAATCCGCCATCCGGCGAAGCAATCTTGAAGCAAACGTGTCGTTCACTGACTTGCCCGGCCAGTTCTGCTGGAAGGCGTCGGATCATGCTTCCGTGGATACGCTAGCTCACCAAAACAGCGTTTAGGGGCCTTCAATCTGGCGAATCGGTTAATTTCCATGTTGATTTTCTGCAACGGGGCATCGCGTGCGGCCCTTTTCAGTCGGTAAAGCCAATGGACTGCGGCGGTCAGTCGCTTTTTGGATTGCCTTCTTGTGAAGTCGGAATTGCGTCCTTGGCAAACTGAGACGGATCTGCCAGCACAGCTTGACCGCAAATCCATACGAGTCTTATACTTCCGATCCAACGCACACGGGCTGGACATTTTTTTGAAATGTTTGGTTGCCCCAACGATTTACAAAGCACGCTTTAGATAACACGAAAATCAGTAGCATGTCGGAACATGAGACGTCACCGCATCACGACGAACGAACAGAGTTGGAAAAGCTGCTTCTAAACAGCAAACCATGGTTTCAGGAAAACGGTACGGTTTTGATTTACGCGATGGCTGCCTTTATGGCCATTGCCGCAATCTACGTTTACGTGAATCGAACGCCGCCCGCCAACGTGGAAGCTTCTCGCGATCTGCTGTTGGCTCGCACACCTGAAGAATACCGTGACGTTGCTGATGCGTATCCGGATACCGCCATCGGCACGTGGGCGAAGTTGCGTCAGGCGGAACGCCTGCTGGACGATGCCGTGACCAACATGTTTACCAATCGTCCTGAAGGCAAGTCTTTGCTGGAACAGTCAGACACTGCTTTTCAGGTGCTAATCGAACGTTCGGGGCTGGACGATCAGGTTCGCGAACGAGTACTGATCGGTTTGGCTCGCATTGCTGAAACAAAGTCCGACGGCAGCGAAGAAGCCACGAAAACAGCCGTTGATGCGTGGCAGCGAATACTGAACGAATACGAAAAAACGATCGTTAAGGAACACGCTGAAGCTCGCGTTAAAGAACTGAGCACCGACAAAAGTAAGGCCTTCTATGCATGGTTTCAGGCTCAAAACCCAACACCGGCGGATCCCGGACTTGCTCCCGGACAACCAAACGTGCCAGATGTTCCAGACCTGGATAGCATGGGCCTGACGATTCCTGGCGTGCAGACTCCGGAATCAGTCACTGGAGAAGAAAAGCCAGCGGAAGGCTCAGAAGGCAAGACTGAAGAGGCCAAGCCAGCTGACGAAAAGCCTGCGACGCCAGCTGCTGAAACGCCTGCTGAACCCGTCAAAGTGGAAGAAGCCAAGCCGGAAGCTGCGGCCAAGCCTGCGGAACCCACGGCTGAGCCTGCTAAGGAAACTCCTGCTGCAGAGCCCAAGGTAGAAACTCCAGCAACGGAACCCCCTGCTGCAGAGCCGAAGACGGAAGCTCCTGCTGCTGAAGCTCCTGCAACGGAGCCTCAGGCAGACGCGGCTGCCGGGGATTCGCCAAAGTGACGAATCACGATCGCTCTTCTGAGCGGCCGGACGATGAACTTGCGGACGCCATTGACGATGACGCCTCTGTTGATAGTACCGAATCCGATATTGGTAGTGTTACGCAGCCGGTCGATCTGACGGTGGAAGCCCGCGCTCATGGATGGCGGCTGGATCATTATCTCAGCCGCCTGTTCGGGAATCATAGTCGAGCTCAACTTCAGCGTGCGATTGAATCCGGGCAGGTCACCTTAAACGGTCTCACCGTCAAGCCGTCTCGCCGATTGCGTGTCAACGACCGAATTCACATGGCGTTGGAAGCGGCGGAAGAACGTCACTTCCTTCCGGAAGACGTGCCTCTGGATATCATCTACGAGGACGATGCTTTAGTGGTGGTTAACAAACCGCCGAACATGGTCGTTCATCCCGGAAAAGGCAGCTATTCCGGCACATTGGCCGCAGCGTTGCAGTTTCATTTCGACAGACTAAGCGACGTTGGTGGGCGACATCGGCCGGGAATCGTACACCGGCTGGACCGCGATACAACGGGAGTGATCTTGATCGCTCGCGACAATCAGGTTCATCAGAAGATCAGTCGTCAGTTTGAAAACCGAGAAGTCAAAAAAGTTTACCGAGCCATTGTTCGCGGGGTTCCTGAACTGAACGCGGACTTCATCAAGACACACGTTTGCGTGTCAGCACGAACGCGTGAAAAGATGACCGTGTGTCCCCCAGGTGGACGTTCGCGAGAAGCTGTTACGTTTTATCAAACGTTGGAGCGATTCGGTCGTTATGCCTATATGGAGTTGCATCCGCATACCGGGCGAACTCACCAGTTGCGTGTTCACATGCAGCATATTGGTAGTCCGATTGTGGCCGACCGACTTTATATTGGAGAAGATCACTTCACCACCGGCCATATCATTGGCAAGCCACTGGAAGGTGAAACTTTGATTGCTCGGCAGGCTTTGCACGCTTTTCGTATCACTTTTTCCCACCCAGTGAGTGGAAAAGAGATGACATTTGAAGCACCATTACCGCAGGACTTTTCTGCGGCGTTAGCAGCGTTGCGGCAGTCTGTTCTGTGATTTGTTTACTCCTTTTACTGCACCTTTCAGGACAATCGCAATCGTGAAACTGGCTAGAATCCGCCTTGCTGATGGCACTCAAACCGTCGCCGCCGTGCATCCCAACACTGTTCAGCCGCTGGATCTGACTCAAGTCAGCAACTGTCATTCGCTAAGCGATGTGCTGCATTCAGAAGATCCCGCTGGCCTGGCTCGCTTTCTGCTGCGTCCAGACACTCAGCCAATTGCCATCGAAGAAGTTGAACTGCTGGCACCGATCGACAGCCAGGAAGTCTGGGCAGCCGGTGTCACCTACAAACGCAGCCAGGTTGCTCGGATGGAAGAATCCGAAAGCGGTGCGTCTCACTACGACAAAGTTTACAACGCCGATCGCCCTGAACTGTTCATGAAGGCGACCGCCAATCGAGTTTCCGGGCCTGGCCAACCTGTTCGAGTTCGAAAAGACAGCAAGTGGTCTGTTCCTGAACCCGAATTCACGCTGGTCATCAATCCCGCCGGAAAGATCGTGGGCTATACCATCGGCAACGACATGTCTGCACGAGACATCGAGGGCGAGAATCCACTTTACCTGCCACAGGCTAAGGTTTATCGCCAATGTGCCGGTTTGGGGCCATGCATATTACTTGCTGATGAGCCGGTTAATTTGAAAGATACAGCAATTGAACTGATCATTTATCGAGCTGACCAGGAAGTCTTCAAGGGCACGACCGATCTGGGACAGTTGCACCGAACATTCGACGATCTTGCAAAATGGCTGTACACCGAAAGTGAGTTCCCCAATGGCGCGTTCTTGATGACCGGCACTGGAATTGTTCCGGACGACAATTTCACTTTGGAAAACGGAGATTCCGTTTCCATTACCATCGCGGGCATCGGCACGCTTCGAAACCCGGTTGTAAAAGACGCCTGACGCGGGTGAAGTCCTTGCCCATTGGCGTAGACGGCCGCAAGGCGTGGAACGTTTTCATCGCCGAGCCGCTCCGTTGTCGCTGCGAGAGTCAGGCCATCGGAGTGCGTTCCTCATTTTCATGTAAGACTTTAACTGGGCGGCGGCAGGTTCAATGACACGTTAATGTTGCTGTTGTCTCAATCAGCCGCACGCGGCAACGCTAAGAGTTAGAGTCTTACTTAAAATGATGGGCGCACGGTGCGCGCATGTTGTTCGCAGCGACAACGGAGCGGTTTGGCGATTCGAGTGTTCCATGTCTTGCCGCATTCCACGCCACTGGGTCAAGGGCGAAGCCCTTGTTAGGATTTCAGGTCGTGGATCTTTGACAGGATCCACGACCCGATGACTGAGCTGTGTCGTTGATGCTGAACTAAGGTTAAGGCGGGCGACGGTTTGAAGGGCGAGTTATCGTGTTAAAAAAACGTATCGCCAGTTTTGTCTACGCAGGACGTGGCGTTGTCACGTTACTGAAGACTCAAACAAATGCAAAAATTCACCTGCTGGCCACGGTGCTGGTGATTATTTGCGGCTTTGCCTTTGGCGTGACAAAGACCGAATGGTGCCTGCTGACACTGTCGATAGGGCTGGTGTTGGCTGCTGAAGCCTTGAACACGGCGATTGAATTCGCTGTTGATTTGGCCAGCCCTGAACAACACGAACTTGCTAAAAACGCCAAAGACGTGGCTGCTGGCGGCGTATTGCTTTCTGCAATCGCCGCAGCTGTTGTGGCCTTGTTTGTATTTGGCCCACACTTCTGGACGCTTCTGTCACCATAAGTCACCGTAGGGCCGGTTCCCATTGGCCGAGTCAAACGTGCAACCAAGTCGAAAACTCGGCCGGTAGGAACCGGCCCTACGTTTTTGAATGCTGCTACGTTTCCAAGGCGACCAGGTTGGACATGCGCTGAATGGGTGACTGACTGGTTTCGTACGGCGTGGTTGTTAGAAACACGGCGTAGCGGCGTGAGGTCAGGTCCATCCACATCAATGTGCCGGTGGCTCCCCAGTGGCCGACGGTATCGTTGGATACAAAGTCGCCGAAAGATGCGTGGTGAGCCGCCCATTGGCGACGCCAGCCGAAACCCCATGGACGCCGGTTTCCGGCAAAGATTGGATCGACTGCCATCGGCAACAGCTGATTTTCGAAAGACGCTCGAATCAATTCCGGATGCAGCACCGGTTGCTCCAGTTCGCTTTGTCCATCAGACAACAGCATGCGGGCCAGTTTGCCCAGATCTTCTGCCGTCGACACCATCCCACCCCATGCGGCTCCCAACATCCGCCAGTAACGACTATTCCAGCCCCAGTCTTCAGCGTCCGGTTGCCAGATGGGAAGTTCGCACGGCAACAGTGTCGGTAGAACGGTTGTGGCCTGTTCGTCATTCAGCCCAAGCCACGTGTTGACCATCCCGCAGGGTTCGAAGATCTGGCGTCTAAGATATTCACCCGCTGAGACGTTTGTCAGTTGCTGGATCAGTTCGCCCAGAATCAGGTAACCGACGCTGGAATACCGACACTCCGTGCCTGTGGCAAACTCCAATTCAGCGGAAGCCGCTTCTTTGCGAAACACGTGCACAGAAGCATGTGCCGCTCGAAGTTCACGATTATTGGGCAGCATGTCCGGAAAGCCGGATGTGTGCGTCAGCAGATGACGCACGGTGATTCGTCGGTACGCGGCCCTGGAAAAATCCGGCAATACGGAACCGATGCGATCCGACAGACTGACCAGTCCTTCGCCGGCCAGTTTCAGTACGGCCATTGCGATCAGAGGTTTGGTGATGGACGCCACCAGGTATCGGCGATCTGCCGCTGGCGACGTTGTGGCCTCTTCCGCGTCAGCGGAAAACCGGGTGGCACTAAAGTTGGCACAAGTGCCGAATTCAATGTCTGCAAATTTAAGCTGGCCGTTGCGAGCGATGTTGTGAAGCTGATCGATAAGGGACATGTTGCTGTTGAGTGTCTGCATTCTGGAGTGATGTTTGAATGGTTATCGACGTGACTGAAACGTGCGTTCGATTAACACGTGGCCAGCTGCCAGGTTTTTGACTGCCTGTCAGGCTGTTTCTTTGCCACTGGCGGCGGGGTGAACGGCGGACGATTCACCGTCACATAAAACAGTCTCGAATATGCGGTAAAGAGTTCGGCATGCGATTTTCATTCTTTACGGTGTTCAGCGTTTCCTGACCATCGCCCTGCTGAGTGTAAACGGCGGCGCCTGTGCTGACTTTGTCGTTCCAGTGACTTTGAAAAATATCAACGATATCTTTGTTTCGAGACAGAGCAGACGGAATTGCGTGATACCGAATAAGCGTGGATTCTTTTTCCTGAAACATCTTGCCAAACAGCTTTGGCATCCACCCGGTTAGACGCTTCTGTGTGATGTGATTGACGGAAAAGGGGATGATGTAACGAGGACGCTGGAACGGTGAACACAGTTCGTACAGGCTTGACGTAAACAGCTTATTTTCTGCGTCGGTCGCATGTTTCAGGTAAAAGCGGATATAACCGCCGCTGCGTTCTGCCCAGTTAAGCTGCTGTGCTCCACTAAGTTGTTCGGTTTCAAACAGCGTTTCCAATACGGACTCTGCCAGCGCGGTCGATAAGCTTAGTGGCGTCCAGAATTCTGCGGCTGCTTTACTGGATGGCACTAACCCCTTGCCGATGCCCTTCTTTTCGACCTTCAGTTCAATCGCCGTTGTGGAGTCGCCTGAATAGGGGATTCCAATCTTCCAGAGCTCTCGAGCAGCGTCGCGATTTGCCGCTCGCTTCAGCATATCGCGATTGATTGAATCGGACGCTCGGTGCAGGTCGTCCGGGTTGGCTTCAGAAAGAGCCGCATGGACGTGCCCGACGCCTTTTTCAATGGCTCCATCGTCGGTGACTCCAAAAATGGTGCGGTGCTTTTTGCAGAAACGGTGATAGTCGTCGAGTCCTCTGGCAAAATCCGGAGCAATACACACGACATCCCAATTGTTGGCCAGCTTTTCTGGTTGCTGCGGATCAAGCCGAATCGAACGTCCTCGCAGTTGATTCACTGTCATTGACGTCGAAACGGTGGTTAAATCGACCAATACGTTAATTTTGTTGGCGTCCCAGCCTTCGCCTAACAATCCTCGGGTGCCAACCAAACAACGGGTGATGCCATCCTGAAACAGCTGAGTCACCATTTGTATGTAGACTCTGGGGCACCAGTCTGTTCCGGAACCTCGCACAACATGAAACGTGCGTTCGTCAACAAGTTCCAGTTGAACGTTGAAGCTGTTTTGCTGTAGCCAGTGTTGCGCGGCCGACAGAAACAGTTCTGCCATGTCGTGGTCGATTAAGATTGTGCTGCCCGTAAGCAGGATGGGATCAAGAGTGTTCGTGACCGGGTGATCAACCAGTTCACGAAACGCGGCGACAGCTCCACCGGCTTCTTCGTTTAACACGTGAGCCACGTCTGTGGAAACGGCGGACGCTTTTTCGTAGTCCGTGATGACGACTGCTCGCAGGTGTTCGTCCAGCTGTTCAAGTTCACATTCCAGAATGGGAACTAACGCTTTCACCTTGTTGTGCGTGTAGCCCAGAATTCGCGTGACGGGTGACGCACACGCTTGAGAACCGGTTTCAGTAATTTGCACTCCCAACAGTCGCAACCGATCAATTGCCTGTTCGCAAAGAACCGCGTCTTCTGCGGCTGAACTGCGACGCAGGCCGTGACGGATATAGCGATCCAGCACGGTTTTCAAAACGTCTGACGGAAGGTCGGCCAGCGTCTGCGAACGGCGTAGCACAAGGCGTTCGAAAAAGCCGCCCACAGCGGGAACGTTTTTCGGCAGTTCACGATCGCTGGCGTTCAGGAATACTCGAGCCGCTTCTGCGAAATCAGGATCGCGGCGCTGAAACTCTTTCCATGTTTTGCAGGTTGCAGCGGGAAGTTCAAGTCGATCCAGAGTTTGATAAAGCCAATCCGGCAAGGCGGGGACAGCGTTGTTTTTGACGGCGTTTTTTGGCTGGCACAGGGCGTCCAGCAGTTTCCGAAAATTGCGATCCACTTCGGATACAAATGCCAGTTCCTGCTCGGTTGGTTTGGTGAACCACACAAGGTCCTGGTAAGGAGCCAGAAAGCCGTCTCGCACAACGGCGGGAACCGGCACTTCGTAATCGATGGGGCCGAAGTAGTCGTCGTAACGCAGAATGTCGTCCGCTTTCTGGCCGTCTCTATCAGGTGGAGTTGCGGTTAGTCCAACGATGACCGGGTTATCAAGAATCTCGTTGGCCGCTGCCAGAATTCTTCCCCAGTGCCCCATCAGATGGTGGCATTCGTCAAGGATGATCAGCCCGACTCCCGCGTCTTTCAACCGCAGCAACGCGTCCATGGACGAACTGTTCAGCATATCCAGAGCCTGCCCATCAAACGCTTGCTGTTCGCGAGCTTGCTTTCGCCATCCGGCAAGTCGAGTGTTGAAGTAGTTCGGATTGCGTTGTTTAAGATCGTTGATCCATTCGTTGGCGGCTTCTGGACTGTCTGCGTGTTCCTGATCGATCAGTCGTTCAACCCACAACGCGGTGGCCGCAAGATCTGTGTCGTCGCAGCCGCGAGCTGGCAGTGTGATACTTTGATAGGTGAGCGAAGTGAGAAGTCCCGGCGACAGCGGCGACGTGCTGACAAGACTGCGATCGTTGGAATCTTCTGGCTGGTCGTCAAACGGAGATGTGGCGTCTTCGCGAAACAGGCTGACGCGAGAAGCCCACTGAGCTTGAACGGCTGAATTCGGCGATAGCACAAGTGCGGGCGTTCGAACGCATTCGGCCCACAGGAACAATCCCAGCACTGTTTTGCCGGACCCCGGTGGAGCCACGATGTGCAGTTTCCGTTGCCCCGATTCCAGCTTTGCGCGAGCGATCTGTGCGACGTCCTGTTGTGATGGTTGCAGCTGTCCCTGAAACTTCAAATTTGGAAACGTACGTGTTTGCATGACGGCGAACGATAACGGATTCCCGTTCTGATGGCGATAGATTGCTGGTTGTGCGTATGGCACGGGAAAATTGCCTTCTTATTCACATGCGTTGAGATGTCGTAGATTGTTTGGCCGCGATTGTTGCTGGCTGTCACCAAATGGGTGGAAGACGGACCTCACGCTGTAAACGCCGAGCAAAAACGCCTACACTGAAGCTTATTAGTACCGATTGCGCCGGTGTTGCATGGCGGTGCAAAGGCAGTGTGTTCGCGAGTTCAATATGGCAGTTCTCAAACATATTTCGTGCAAAGAGCCTCACACGGAGTTTCCCGTGTCCAGCGAGACGAACGTCTTTGGCAGGCACGAAGACTGCGATATTGTTGTTAATGCGTTGCCGGTCAGTCGTCGGCATTTTCAGATTCTTCACGACGGCAGCCATTTTTTTATCGAAGACCTGCAAAGTCGCAACGGCACTGTCTTAAACGGCAAACCTCTGCGAGTGAAGACGATGCTGTTTGATGGCGATCGTATTGAGGTTTCGAATCTTCGCTACGTGTTTTTGACACGTGACTCACTTTCGGAATTCTCAGGCAGCTGGGGGATCCGCGCTGAGGTCATCAAAGTCTCCAAAACCATGAACGGCGATGATGATGGCGACGACGATTCCGTGCGTCGCCAGACCGTCGGCTATGGAGACATTATTTCCAGCGAAGAACTCGGTTCCGATCCGATCGACGCCAGTTGCGTTCAGGCTCGCATCGCGGTCAGCGATGGCGGGGCAGCGTGGCCGGTCACCAGCGAATCGACGCAAAAACTAAATCACTCACTGCGTCTGCTGCATGCGTTAAGGCGAACCAACCGTACCGAAGAAGTCATTGCTCGCTGTCTGCAGTTTCTGTTCGACACATTTCCACCAGCCGAACGTATCTCTTTGGTGATGCGTGACGAAAGCGGTGACGGTGTCAGAGTTGTGGCGGCTGTGTCGCGATTGCCTGGACAGGTCGTTGAAATTTGTCTTCCTGTCGTGCGAACAACCATGCAGACATCGGAAGCCCTGCTGTTTATGGATCACAGTCGTCGGAAATCTTCCAGCATTCCGGAGCTTCATACCGACGCAGTTAGAATCGTATTGGCTGCTCCGTTAGCCGGACTATTGGGACGCTGCTTTGCCGTGTTGCAGATGGATACCAGCAACGTAAAACAGCCACTTACCAAGAATCACCTGGAACTTCTTGTCATTCTTACTCACGTAATTTCAGCGGCTGTGGAGCAGGCTGAAGATATTGAAGTGCGAGTAGTTAAAGACGTCAAACGGCAATTGGCGATCGAATCAGAACGTCAGCGATTGCTGCTTGAATCGATTTCTGCGCCGGCGATGTCGGGGTACCGACTTATGCATCAGCGGCTTGGGGGGCACGCTAAGGCCACAGAGTTTGTCGACTATGTTCGGATCCCGGATGGCCGGGTTGCCTGTGTTTTATGTGATGCATTTAAACAGCGGCCGAATTCGGAATGTTCAGTCACGTTGGTGTTTCGAATGCTTGCCGAATCTTTGTGCACGACGTATTCGGCAGGCGAAGCGTTGTCAAATGCTCAAATTTCAATGCACCTGCGACGAGCCAGCATTGCCGTCGAACTGTCGGTGGCCGTGATTGTTCTGGATCCTGAGTCTTCAACCGTTTCTGTGGCGATGGCTGGCGACTTCTGTGTGAACGTCATCAGCAACAGTTGCCTGTCCACGCTTGATACGTCCGAATATTCGGGGCCGCGAGTCAGCGGAAATACGCAGTCCGGTTTGGTAAAGGAGTTCATGGCCGCTGCGCCGTCGGCTGACGGCCATTACCAGATGGATCTTGTGTTGAATCAAGGTGATCGATTGCTGGTGTTCACGAATGCGATTTCGAATCTGGATTCTGCGTCAGGCAGTTTCATGGATTCCGATGGCGTGCGTGAACTGGTGTCAGAAGCTTCATTGGAACCCAGCGAATTATTTGAAGCTCGACTTAGCGAACGTATTGTTCAGTCCTGCAACAACAGGGCCGTTAGAAATTCAATTGCCTTTGTCTCGATTCAAAAGCACAGTTCAATTACAGCCGGAAATGTCGCGACTACAGTCACCGATATGAGAGACGGTCTTATCAAACAACACGACGGGATCGGAAATCGGTAACGAATGAGCGACGAAGTAATTCGAGCTGAACAGGTTATTGGCGACGGCGGCAGTATTGCCCGGCGGCTAAAATCCTACGAATCGCGGCCGGAACAATTAGCTTTGGCCAACGCCGTAGAAGCGGCCATTGGCAACAAAGAGCACCTGGTTGCAGAAGCGGGAACAGGAGTCGGCAAAAGCTTTGCCTATTTGGTTCCCGCAATTCTGGCTGCGCGACAACGAAGAACCAAAGATGACAAGTGCAAACGCATTATCGTATCAACTCACACGATCAGCCTTCAGGAACAGCTGATCAATACCGACATCCCGTTTCTGCAGGCCGTGTTGCCTGTGGAATTTTCGGCTGTGCTGGTGAAGGGGCGCAGCAACTACATGAGTCTTCGTCGAGCCGGCAAAGCCCTGCAACGTGCCTCGCAGAAAATGATCTTTGAAGCCGACGGACAGCGGCAACTTGCTCAAATTTCCAGTTGGGCCCAAAACACAACCGATGGCAGTCGATCAGATCTTCCGTTTCAACCGCTTTCGCCCGTTTGGGACGAAGTGCAAAGCGACCATGGCGACTGCATGGGCAAGAAGTGTCCCAACCACGATGACTGTTTCTATTATCGAGCTCGCCGACGAGTCTGGAACGCTGACCTGCTGGTCGTGAATCACGCTTTGTTCTTTTCCGATCTGGCTCTACGCAGAGACGGCGCTTCTCTTCTGCCTGATTATGACACCGTAATCTTTGATGAAGCTCACACGGTCGAAGCAGTCGCCGCCGATCACCTGGGAATTCGTCTTTCAGAAGGGCAGATCGACTATCAGCTGAACAAACTGTACAACGATCGGTCTCAGAAAGGACTGCTGCTGGTTCACAAGATGGAACGTTCTCAACGGCAAGTAATGACAATTCGTCACCTGTGCCGCGACTTCTTTCTGGCTCTTGATGATTGGGTTCGACGCTTCGGCCGCAGCAACGGACGACTGGATTCTCCCATCGACATCACCAACACGGTTACTCCCGCGTTGTACGACTTGTCCAGTCAGATAGAAATGCACGCCGACAGACTGGCCAGCGAAAGCGACAAGGTAGAATTAAAGTCCGCCGCGGCACGATGTCAGGGGCTGGCGGAAAGTCTTTCCAACTGGTGTCAGCAGACAAATGCAGACTATGTCTACTGGCTGGAACGTTCCGGTGCTCAGCAGTCGCGACTCAACCTGTTGAGTGCTCCCATTGAAGTCGGGCCGATTCTGCAGGATCAGTTGTTCAATAAAGTATCCAGCGTCATTCTTACAAGTGCCACCCTGGCCGTCGGAGCAAAGGACTTTCGCTTCTTCAGAAATCGCATCGGCGTGACCGACGGCAAGGACATTCGTCAGGGTAGCCCGTTTGACTACAAAAAGCAGGCTCGACTGATTCTTTCTAAAAACATGCCGGATCCGTCGACGCAATCGCGAGACTTCCAGCAGGAATGCTGCAACCGAATTCAACGCCACCTGCTGGAAACCGAAGGCCGTGCGTTCGTGCTGTTCACCAGCTACGGCATGATGATGTTTTGTGCCGAACGACTGCAGGGCTGGCTGGCGTCCAACGACATGACACTGTATTGCCAGGGCCGAGGCATGCCTCGCACTGCCATGCTGGACCGGTTTCGTAACGACGAGCGAGCCGTTCTATTTGGAACCGACAGTTTTTGGCAGGGAGTCGATGTTCCAGGAGAAGCTCTGCAGAACGTAATCATCACTAAGCTTCCCTTCAGCGTTCCCGATCATCCGCTGCTGGAAGCACGAGTCGATGCAATTAAGGCTCGCGGCGGAAATCCGTTTCAGGAATATCAGGTGCCGGAAGCCATCATCAAGCTAAAGCAGGGATTCGGCAGGCTTATTCGCAGTCGTTCAGACACCGGTCGAGTCGTCATTTTAGATCCTCGCATCCTCACCAAATACTACGGACGCCTATTCCTGGAAAGCCTTCCCGACTGCACTCTGGAAGTCGACGACGGCCAAACAATCGAAGAAATCCCAACCTAGCCGGGACGCCCCGGCGGGCGATGTCTTGGCGTGATGGGATCTGTTGAAGAGAGCGTTTTCAGCCGAGTACGCCGGATAGCTGTTATCGTAGGGCCGGTTCCTGCCGGGCAAGGGCAACTTTGGGTTGTTAACTTAATTTCGCTATCGCAGCAGCTTTTTAAACTGGGCCCACGTCTTTGTATTGGCGACATCGTCTTTTGTTAATCCGGCTCGGCGTGCCTGATCGACTCCGTAGGTCAGCACGTCAAAGCCGTTAACGTTGTGCGAATCGGTACTGATGACAATTGGAATTCCCAGGTCTCGCGCGGCGGCGGCGTTGACGTCGTCAAGGTCCAGCCGCTTGTAGTGAGCGTTGATTTCCATCATCACTCCATGATCAGCGGCTGCTTTCAGCATTTCGGTCATGTCAATGTCCGCTCCTTCGCGTTTACCAACCATTCTTCCGGTGGGATGACCGATGATGTTTACGTGAGGATTCTTGATGGCGGTCATCAGGCGTTTCATAATCTGTTCGCGAGGTTGCTGAAGTCCGTAATGCATCACGGCCACAACCCAGTCGGCTTCTGACAATACTTCGTCGTCAAGGTCCATCGTGGCGTCTTCCAGAATGTCGCATTCGATTCCGCACAGAATTTCAATGCCGCTGATCTGTTTGCGAGCTTCCTTGATTTCAGCCCAGTGAGTTCTTAGCCGAGCGGCGTCCAGCCCATTCGCCATGGAAACTCGCTTGCTGTGATCGGTAATTGCGATGTATTTGAGCCCCCGCTGCTTCGCGGCTTCGGCCATTTCCAGAATACTGGCAGCTCCGTCCGATGCGGTTGTGTGCATATGCAGATCGCCTTTGATGTCGCCGATTTCCACCAGCCGAGGCATTTCACCGGCTGTGGCATAGTCGAACTCCAGGCGGTTTTCTCGCAGTTCCGGCGGAATCCAGGGCAGTCCCAACGCTGCGTAAACGTCTTCTTCGGTCGCTCCAGCGATCTGTTCTTCATCGCGGAACACTCCGTATTCGTTTACCTTCAGGCCCAGATCTTTGGCCATCTGGCGAACCACCACGTTGTGTTCTTTGGAACCGGTGAAATACTGCATCGCGGCGCCGTAAGATTCGTCCGGCACGACTCGCAAATCCAGTTCCAAACCAGACTTCATGCGAACTCGCTGTTTCGTGCCACCTCGCATTAACACACTGTCAACCAGTTCGTGAGCTGCCAGACGGTCCATGGCGGCATCGGGATCGCTGGACGTCGCCAACACGTCCAGATCGCCGCACGATTCTTTGCGACGGCGGCAGCTTCCGGCGACGGCAGCCTGAGTAACAGAATCCAGCTTCAGCAGATCTTCCACTACAGCTTCTGCAGCTGATCGAGCGGCAGCAATGGAGATGCGTTTGCCCGCTTCGGCGGCCATGTCGATGTTGTCCAGAATCGACTGTTCTGTCTTCTTGCCGAAACCCTTCATTGCGGCCAACTGGCCAGCCTGAGCGGCGGCCTTAAGTTCATCCAGCGATGTCAGGTTCAACTTGTTAAAGAACACGGCCACCTTCTTCGGCCCGACGCCGGGAATTCTCAGCATGTCAACCACCCCGGCTGGCACCTGAGCCTGCAGTTCGGCCAACTGACTGTGAACGCCGGTTTCAATGATCTCCACAACTTGTCTGGCAAGATCTTTGCCGATGCCTTGGAACTGCGTCAGGTCCGTTCCATCTTTGACCATCGATTCAAACGATTCCGACGTGGTGGAAATGGTGCGACTGGCGCTGCGGTAGGCTCTGACGCGAAATGGGTTGGCTTCGGTAATTTCCAACAGGTCTGCCAGTTGATCGAAGATCGCGCCGATTTGTTCGTTTTTCATGAGGTCGTCTTACAGCAAATTGGTTGGTACGGCAGATGGTGGCGATGGAGAGTGTTGAACTTAGAAGTTGGCTGCATCATAGATTGACAGACTCTCGTGGACATTCGGTTAATCGAAAAACTGTTCCAGTCGAGGCAGAACCTGGGTCTCAATGTCTCGCGTCCAGCATTCCCAGATAACAAGTGTTTGCCAACCTTCGTCTTTGAGCTTCTTAAGATTCCGTTTATCGCGATCGACGTTGCTCTGACGTTTGTTCTGCCAGAATTCTGCGTTAGTTTTAGGTACCACTTTCCCATAGCGGCAGCGGTGCATGTGCCAAAAACAGCCGTGCACGAAGACAACCTTGCGATGTCGCGGCAATACGATATCCGGTTTGCCCGGCAGGTCTTTGCGATGCAGCCGGAAGCGAAATCCCATCTGATGAATCAGTGAACGCACGATCAGTTCGGGCTTCGTGTCTTTGCCGCGAATCTGCGACATGTTAAACGATCGCTGTGCTGAAGTATGAACGTCAGTCATTGTCAGACGGTTCGCTGTTTTGCTTCATCACTTCAACGGCATTGCCGCTGGCAATCATTCCGGCAACATAACCGCCTCGAAACCCAGCATCGATATTTACCGCGACGACGTTTGAGGCACAGCAAGTGAGCATCGACAGCAAGGCCGTAATTCCGCCAAGCGACGCTCCATACCCCACAGAAGTTGGTACTCCAATGACGGGGCAGGAAACGTGTCCGCCAAGTACTGAAGGCAACGCG
Source organism: uncultured Planctomycetaceae bacterium (assembly GCA_937916515.1). Lineage (GTDB taxonomy): Bacteria > Planctomycetota > Planctomycetia > Planctomycetales > Planctomycetaceae > Fuerstiella. The sequence continues at coordinate 21,493 of CALFSX010000144.1, forward strand.
GCTTCCATTCCGGCCACACAAACAATGGCTGTCATTTGCTGCAGTAACGGAACATGTTTTAGCAATCGTTGAGGTCCCGCGACGCCAACGTCTTCGATTAAGACTGCCGGCACGCCCATCCAATTCAGCGTTTCTAAAGCCTCGGCAGCCACTGGATAGTCGCAGCTGCCGGCACTCACAACCGCCACAATGGGATGCCGTGCACCGGTCTTTTGCGATGCTGCGGCAGGCAACGGAAGCCGCAGTGTTTTGGCGCGATGGTGATAGATTGCGTTCGGCAAAGCTGTGAGAACGTGTGCTGCCTGCTCAGCGTCCACTCGAGTTGCGAATCCGGCCTGTCCAGCGTCTTGTTGCTTCTGCAGAATCTCCACAATCAGCTGTGCTGGCTTTCCCTGTCCGTAAATCACTTCGGGGAAACCACAACGTTCTTTACGAGCCAGATCAATCGCGGCACCAGTAACTTCTGCGGTTGATGATGCGGTTGCGGACAAACGCGAAAGCTCATCCACGATCGCTGAGCACTTCGCGGGGTCGTCAAAATAGCGAGCCAGCACGTTCAGGATTTGGTCGGATGCAGGCAGCATTGTTTGCGATCAATGACAACAGGTGCGAACGTCGCAATAGCGAATTCGTGGCTTCAGTTGAGCGTGCGAAAGAACGGTTATTCTGGAAACGCCCCCATGAGTCTTTGACGTTGCCGCTTAGTCTTCCAGGTCAAACTTTGGAGCTTTGAATTCATCGTCGGCTTCACCTTCGATTTCTGCCGTAGGCCGATTAGCGGATGACGAAGTGTTGCTTCCGGAATAGTCGATCCTGCGATCTGAGTCTTTGGTGGCGGTGCGGATTTCATCCTGAAAACCCGTCATACCCTTTTTGAATTCAGACAGGCCTTTGCCAAGATTTCGAGCCACTTCGGGAAGTCGTTTGCCGAACAGCAGCAAAGCGATGACTCCCACAACAAGCATTTCTCCCGGCCCGGGGCTGAAGCCGAATCCGAGCATTGGAAGGGAATGAATCAGTTGCGAAGTTGTTTCGACGGAGAACATGGCGGTGTCTTCAATGTAAATAACTTAGACTACTTATTGCAGGGAACATGTTCACGTTGAGTCAAGTTTTCGGAGCGACAACGGAGCGTTTCCGAGCGGCAGCTCGAATGGTCTGAGGCACCGCCTCGTTAGAACGTCATTGACGCGGCAGGCTGAAAATGTGCAGAAGTGCGAATTCGTTATTCGACCTTGTCAGGGTCTTTATCGTTGATGTCTTCTTCGCCTTCTTTAACGCCCTTTTTGAACGCAGAGAAACTCTGCCCCAAAGATTTGGCCGCACCCGGAAGGCGATTGCCAAACAGCACCAGCACAATCACGGCGATAATCGTCATTTCCATCGGACCGCCAAAGCCGATAGCCAGAGTGTTTGACGATGAGGTAACAGACATAATGTCCAACATTGATTGAGCTCCAGTTTATTGATCAAGGGCACCAGAATAACGCGCCGTCGACCGAATTGTTTCGCCGGAAAGTCTGCATCATTTTACAGAATTGGCGGTTTGGTGGGATGTGATCTATCCATTGCCGCCTGACCCCCAGTACGACAATGGTTTATCAGCTTCTGCTTTGATTCTATCGCTGACCTGCGCGGAATCAACGTCTGCAACAATAACGCTTTGCGGAGCACCCTGATTTCCCGACGTTGACTCCGTTTGCGCAGTTATTGGCGACAAACGGGCGTTGAAAGTTTATGCAGGCGAGCGGATTTCGAATCAAATTGCACAACAAAATGCGGTGGTGGCTTCCAAAACGTGAAAAATCCGGCAGGGCTATCTGGATCCTGTATCAATATAGCCGCTTACCTGAATCTTTAGTTTTCCGACGCAGCGTGCTCCTTCCGGAACATTAACCTTCAGAAAAACCTGCCCGGATTTCTTGGGAGTATGCTCCAGACCGGCATTGATTGGAAACGGCTTGCCGGGCTTGCCATCCACCACAACGGTGGCCAGCAGGCAACCCAGTGGAGCCCCCGGAATATAGTCTTTGGATTCTTCATCGGGAGCCAATCCGGTAACGCCAACCGTGGCAGAGAAAGTCAGCTTGTAATCGCCAGCGGCCGCAATTCGGAATGGGCGACCTTCCATCACGTTGCCAATGGGTTCCCAGGTTTTGCGAGTATCCAGTTCAAACTCGTTTTGATTTTCCTGCATCAACTCTTCGTTAATAGACGTAATATGGTCCGAAAGTCCGTCCATTTTGGGATTCAACTGCTTCAGTCGTCCCAGCATTTCCATGGCCTTTTCTTTGTTGCCCTGCTTGTAAAATTCTTCGGCCACCTGCTTGTATTCTTCAACCAGTTGAAGTTCGGCCTTTTCCAACCGCACGGCCAGAGCTTTTTCTGTGGGAACTTCCTCACCGCGTTTTCTAGTTGTTTGAGCGTTAACGACTGATTGAACCATTAAGCCAAAAACAGCAACCATCAACGTCGCTCGAAACAAGTCAGTGAGAAGTCTCATTAGTGATCTCCGTTGCAAAAGTGCATTCGCAGGAATGTGTTAGATTGGCGGATTGGTCGCAGCGACATGCCAACAGGAAAGTATGAGAAGCTTGCAAACCAATTGAAAAGAATGGCCGGCGCGAAACGAGTACCCCTGTTCGACGATTGCCAAGGGGCTTCATTCAGCGAACGCCGTAATCTTTGCAGTTTGTTAGATCTCACGGCCTGAAACTTACGTTCAGCAAAACGCAATATGTGCGACATGTTCCGAAACATTTTGTCGATTTGTAGGCATTTCGGAAGCGTTTTATGATCTACAAGTCTGAAAACGCTTCACGTTTATTTTTGTCGCCCGCAGTTTCCGTCGCAATCGATCCGGTCGCCATTTTGGGTTTTGTGCGACGCAACCAGACCATTTAAGAGGCGGGTTAACGCTCGTTTTGCAAAGTCGCTACACTCTCGTCGGCTTGGTTTGCTGGAAAAATTTGGAAAAGAATGTCTTACTGTTCATCAGAAGCAACGTGATTATGCAGGACGAACTTCAGAACCTGATTCTTGCACGCCACAAGCTGCTTAGTCTGCATAGCACAGATGAGAGCGTTGAATTTCAAACGATTCTTGGCGTCGGGCAAATTGTCGAACGCAACGTGCTGGACTGGACGCAGACCAAAGGCGTCCGCATGTTTAGTCCCGATGTTCCGGAGCCGGCATCCGTGGGAGGAACCGACAAACCGGAGCTTGCGTTGCAATATCTGCTGCGAAACCGTCGGCCTTCGATTGCCGTATTTAGAGGACTTGCGCCGTTCACGAATCAACCCGTTTTTCGGCGACTTATTAAGGACGTTCTGGAGCAGTTTGACGGTACTCGAGAATGCCTGATTCTAATGGATGACGAATCGCTGCACCCCAAAGTGCAGCGGTTGGCTGTTCCGTGGCGTCCGGGACTTCCCGATAAAGACGAACTGGCCCGGTTGGTGAAGGACACGTATCGCGATATCAAACGTACTTGTGCCAACAGCGTTGTTTCAGAACTTCGCAATGCAGAATTTGAACAACTGGTGCTGAACCTGCGAGGACTCACCAGGTCGGAAGCGATTCGCGTTGTTGAATCGGTCATCCTTGACGACGGCAAGCTTTCATCCAGCGACTTGCAGGGAGTGATTGAAGCGAAGCGGCGATTGCTGGAGTCTTCCGGAGCTTTGGAATCGATTCCGATCGATTTCGAAATCAGCGAAGTGGGCGGGCTGCGAGGCCTGAAGAAGTGGCTGGCAGAACGTCGCGGCGGATTCACAGAAAAGGCTCGCGAATTCGGCATCGACCCACCTCGAGGCGTACTGATGCTGGGAGTTCCCGGTTGCGGAAAAAGTCTCTGTGCAAAAGCTGTTGCTGCCGACTGGGGGATGCCGCTGCTAAGACTTGATCCGGGAGTTCTTTATCAGAAGTTTGTTGGAGAAAGCGAAAGCCAGCTTCGACAAGCCATCCAACAGGCAGAAGCGATGGCTCCGGTTGTGTTGTGGATCGACGAAATCGAAAAAGCGTTTGCATCAGCCTCCAGTTCGTCAGCCGATGGCGGACTTTCGCAACGCATGTTTGGCACGCTGCTGTCCTGGATGCAGGACCACAAAGAACCCATCTTTATGGTCGCGACCGCAAACGACATTTCGTCTCTGCCTCCCGAATTAATGCGCAAAGGACGGTTTGATGAAGTGTTCTTTATCGATCTGCCATCTGTGGATGCTCGGCGACAGATCTTCGAAATCCATTTGAAACGCAAGAAACGTAATCCGGCAGAATTTCGTATCGACGAACTGGCGGATGCTTCCAAAGATTTGACAGGTTCAGAAATTCAGCAGGCCATTATGTCGGGGCTGTTCCACGCTTATGCGGGCAGTCGACAGCTGCAAACGGAAGACATTCTGAAAGCAATTGGCGAAACGAATCCGTTGTCCAGCCTGATGAGGGAAAGAATTGACAACCTGCGAACCTGGGCCACCAGTCGTTGCGTCGCCGCCGATTAGTAAACGTATTCCGGAAGCTGCCACGCAGAATCGCAGTGAAAAACGCCTTACTCTAATGAAACAGGTGGGATGTTGACTTCGAACAAAATTGCTATTCGTTCGGACTGACCGAATCTGTTGTGACAGCTTCTACGTTTTCCTTGTCCTTTTCAGCCTGAATGGGCACCTGAGGCCTCGCGTTAAGCAGTGTGCCCAGCAAAAGCGTGCCGAAAACTCCCATTAGTAAGCTGCCAGACAATGCCGTTCCGACGGATGCCAGTGCGCGTGGGCGGTTCGGCTGAACAAGTCCGATCAAACACAGAACAAACGCGACAAACGACAGCACCGCTGTCGAACAGCCCAAAATCAATAGACGCAGTTGATCCGGGCTGCCGGTCTCCAGCAGCTTAAATTCCGAAATTTCTGCCGGCATCTGGTCTGCCATCGAAAACATCAACGCACACATGGCAGTCGACGCAAAGGCCAGCACAGCTCCGATCACCGCCACTGTGTTGGGCGCTGATTCTGGAAGACTGGATTCATGGTTTGAATCATTCTTTTCGATGCTTGAAGACATGCCGCCATGTTACTCGTCTTCCCGTGCCGTTTTGTAGGCAGTCAGTGCCGAAACCACTCGAATCGTTGAACTCCGCGTCACAATTCTCCTCGTTTCCTGTCACAGCCAAGACAATAAACGGAGGTGTCGTATATGTAGGCGGCGACATGCAACTTCCCATTGCCAGTTGCTAAATAGCGGTGATGTCGGTGGCAGAAGGAAACACAGCAAGTGCTAGCCACAGATGAAACACAGATTTACACAGATGGTTGATTTGCCGGAGTCAAATGTGACACCAGATTTTCATCTTTGAACATCTGCGTTTCATCTGTGGCCCCGAACTCATCGATTCCACGGTTCCCAACAACATCGGAAAGTAATGCGAGGGCAAGGTCGCATGCTTTCTGAGGGCGGCCGGAGCGGCTGAGGCGATGCAACTTTCTATGTGGTTCATCGTTGCTCGGCAGCAAATCGCAGGCGGAGGCCCTGTTGATTTGCTATCATTCTAATTCGAAGCCACTTACGCGTCGAGAAGTTTGTTCAGCCGCCCACTTCACCAGCCTTGAGGAGCCCAAAGGTGATTGCACGTTCGATCATTTGCATCGCGATATTTCTTGTTGCTCTGCTGAACTCTTCAATACCAACAAGTTCATTGCAAGCCGACGACTGGCCGCAGATTCTGGGACCTGCCAGAGACGGTATCGCAAACGGCGAAAGCCTGCTGCCTCGCTGGCCAGCTGGTGGCCCGGAAGAATTGTGGACACGACCGGTCGGTGAAGGATTTGCAGGAGTTGCCGTCAAAGGGAATTCCGTGATCTTGTTTCACCGTAAAGGCAACGAAGAAATTGTTGATGCGTTAACGGCTGATACCGGCAAGGCTCAGTGGACATCATCCAGCACGTGCAGCTATCGAGGCGGAATTTCCAGCGACACAGGGCCACGTTGCGTGCCGTTGGTGACTGATAATCGAGTGGTTGTGTATGGCGTTGAAGGCATGCTTCGTTGTCTGAATTTCGCCGATGGAAAAGAAATCTGGGAACGCGATACGTGGACAGACTTCGGAGCACCGGAAGGGTATTTCGGAGCGGGCAGCACACCTGTTGTTGTTGGCGATAAAGTGATCGTGAACGTTGGAGGTCGAACAAACGCAGCCGTGGTCGCATTCTCTTTGGAGACCGGGAAAACTCTTTGGCAGAACTTCGATGACACAGCCAGCTATTCATCACCCGTTGCAGCTTCCATCGACGGAACCGAACACGTTTTTGTGGTGACTCGCCTGAACGTCGTTTCACTAAATCCGGCAGACGGCAGTCTTCGATTTCAATTCCCGTTCGGCATGCGTGGTCCAACAGTTAACGGAGCCACTCCGGTTGTTGTGAAAGACCACCTGTTTGTCAGTTCCAGTTATCGAGTCGGCAGTGTTTGGGCAAAGATTTCAGACGCCTCCAGTTTGAATGTGGCCAGTGGTGAAGACCTGTTGGCGACTCAATATGCGACCCCCATCAAATACAAAGACGTGTTGTTTGCCGTAGATGGACGACAGGATAGCGGCACCGCCACGATAAAGTGTATTGATCCGATCGCCCAGAAAGTACTTTGGAAACGTGGGGACTTTGATTACGGGACAATGCTGCGAGTTAACGATGATTTGCTGTTTTTGTCGTGCGGCGGCGAACTGATTCGACTTTCTGCCGACTTGCAGAAGTATCAGGAAATCCATCGCAGCACGGTTCTTGCCGACACTCCTCAAGGCTATCGGTTGCCGGCAATCAGCAATGGTCGCCTGTTTGTACGCGACAACGACGTGCTTAAATGCCTGAGGGTCGGCAAGACGGTCGTTGCCAAATAATGTGACATCATTCTCTGCGTGGGTCTCCGGTTTCCTGAGGAAACGAGCAAAACGCTTGCCATGAGGCAGTTCAATAGATCCGCCGTTCATCTGCCGCTATCATTCTGCTGCGACAAACTGAATCAGAGCATTCAGGCCATATTGGCTTCTTAAACCACAGTTGAATCCAGGGACGTAACGTTGGCTGACAAACGCGACTTCGAAGAATTCCTGACAAAGTTCCGCAAGCACCACGAAGTGATGGTGGAGGAGCTTCACAAAGTGGTGATCGGCCAGGACGCCGTCATTGATCAGATTTTGGCCGCTATCTTCACGGGAGGGCATTGCCTGCTGGTCGGTGTGCCCGGGCTGGCGAAGACTCTGGTGGTCAGCACGATTGCCAAACTGCTGGACGTGGAATTCCGCCGCATTCAGTTCACGCCGGACTTGATGCCGTCAGACATTACCGGCACTAACGTGTTGGAGGAAACAGAACAGGGACGTCGTGAGTTCCGCTTTGTGGAAGGCCCCGTGTTTACCAACGTGCTGTTGGCCGACGAAATTAACCGGACTCCGCCAAAAACACAGGCCGCTTTGCTGCAGGCGATGCAGGAAAAAGAAGTCACTGTCGGGCAGAAAACCTACAATCTGCCGGAACCGTTTTTCGTCATCGCAACTCAGAATCCGATTGAGCAGGAAGGCACGTATCCTTTGCCGGAAGCTCAACTTGACCGCTTCATGTTCAACGTGAAAGTCGACTATCCAACGCTGGACGAAGAGGAACGCATTCTGGAAGCCACCACCACCGGCGAACGAGCTGAAGTTCGCACAGTGCTGACGGCGAAAGCGATTTTGTACCTGCAAAAACAAATCCGCCAGATTGTCGCGTCCCCTTTGATTATCAGCTATGTAACTCGACTTGTGCGAGCGACTCGCCCCAACGATGAAGCGTCGCCGGACTTTGTAAAGAAACTGGTTGATTGGGGGGCTGGCCCCAGAGCCGGGCAATACCTGATTGCGGGCGCCAAGGCGATGGCCGCTATGGACGGTCGGCCCAATGTCACAATTGCTGACGTTCGAAAAGTCGCCATTCCCGTGCTGCGACATCGAGTCTCCACGAATTTTCAGGCTCAGGCAGAAGGTATGGCGTCAGAAGACATCATTCAGAAGCTGGTCAACGAAGTTCCGGAACCGAATATTCCAAAGTACGACAAATAGCCACCTGACCTCGCCATTACCAAACAGGGGTGTCATTGAACCCGGCGATGTCGAGTTAGAGTCTTGCTTAAAATGATGCGCGCACGGTGCGGGAATGTTGGCCGTAGCGACAACGAAGCGGCTCGGCGGTTAGAAGGCTCCATTTCTTGCGACGATCCACGCCACAGGGGCAAGGGCGAACCCCAACGCCGTGAAGGGATTTCAGGTAGTGATTTTGGGGGTCACCATGTAAATCGTCGTCCGCGAGGGTGATTCCGTCCTGAAGAGTTGCCGTCACCGACCTTGCGTCGGATGGAGCAGCGACTTCTTGGCTACGGCGCGGGAATTCCCGATGCAGTAGTTTGAAAGTCTGACTACCTCCGACACAAGGTCGGAGGAGAGTTGACTCAAAATTCTCGACCAAACGTCAGCAGGCTTGCCTGTTTCATAGTAGTTTGGCGTACCTCAACTGTGGCGAACCTATCCCGCAAACAGTCACAGATCAAAATCCCATCACGGCGTTGGGCGAAGCCCTTGTTCGTAGCGACAACGGAGCGGCTCGGCGGTTCGAAGGTTCCACGTGTTGCGACGACCCACGCCACAGAGTCAAGGGCGAAGCCCTTGTTAGTACTGAAACAGCAGACCTATGTTCCATGTCTGCAACATGAAGTCGTTGCTGGATTTCTTTAGTCGTGGCTGTTGAGGGGATCCGTTCCACGCAATCGATTCGGCTGGGCGGCTGAGGCTTTCAATCGCCAGCAGCGACCAGCCAACTCGTAATGCCAACGAGTTTTTGCCGCTGAAGGTTCCGTAACGCTTTAGCAGTCCCATCAGTTCAATGTCGGCGTAAATGTTCTGTTCGAAAAAGCCAGTGCCGTAAGAACGAGACCGGTTACTGGTCACTGTCAGTGTCTGATCAAATCCTGGAGCTAGCCCGTTGCCAATTCCCTGGCCGATCAGGGTCTGCTGTGTATCCGCGAATAATCCACCAACACGTGAATTCGAACTAAGGCGAAAACGTTTTCCCGTTGTGGCAAGGTTTACTCCAAAACACGGCCCGAAGAACCAACTATCTGAAGCAACGGCCAGACTCGATTGATACGGTGGCACTGCGGCGACGGGAGGCGTGAGCGATGATTCCACTGGAAGGCCGTTTGCTTGCTGAGTGTATGACAGACCACTGTGAGCTCCCGCAAAGTTGAACGTTTCATCGATGTCGATGTAGCGAACGCCGACCGTGGGTTGCACCAGAATGGTTCCCATGTAGCCGCCGTATGGCGTGTAATCTGCACCCAACCCATACATACTGGTATTAAGCGCAACGCGAAAGTACTGATCGTAAGGCACAGCATATCCACCGGCCCCATCGCTTAAAGGAAGCGCGGCGGTTACGCGCACGGTCGTGGGGTCAGCTCCAGCGTCGAATCCGCCCAGTCCGCGCTGCCATGATCGCCCGGTGTCGCCAAACCAGAAGCCGTTGACTTCCAGGCCTGAGTTCTGCTGGCCTCGATAATTCAGCCGGTACTTCATTCCCGTATGAATCGAATCGGAAACCTGCTGGCCTACAAGGCCCGGTTCAAGCGCGGTTCCGCCGACATGAGTTCCTTCAATCGCACCAAGATCGACCGACTTAAATCCGCCGCTGACGCTTTGAGGTGCATTTCGTGCTCCCACTAAAACGTTGGAATCATCGATTTTGGCAAAAATTGCTTCTACAGAAAGCGACAGGCTGCCCACTGATTGTTGACCGTTGCGTTGCTGCGGGTTATCGGCAAAGGCCTCGCTGGTGAAGGAAACTGGTTCAGCTGAAATTACAGCATCTGTGGTTGACTGTGCGATCACAGATGTATGGGCGCCCAGCAACAGTAATCCCGCTGCAATGCATCGAATTTTGTTCAGTTGAGGCAACGTGACTTGGCAAGGTAGTAGCGACATCATGTCGGCCTTCCGGTCTTTGAATTCATCAACATTTCGCTGCTGCATCATGCGTAGCGATGGGGACCCGCTGTTCGAAATTGCAATTGGTGTTTGCTGGTTTTGATAACCATGCATGTCAGATCGACGGGGCCGCCTGCTGGCCTGAGTACAGCCACGACGACCGCGTATTGTGTTGATCGCAACAGTGTGAACGTTTGGTGAGTCTTTAGGGGGTGATTCAGGGGAAAGGCGTCTTGCATTTCAGCTCGACTGATGGTTTTCGATCACCAATAATTGGACTGTTGGCAGGATAGATGGATGAATTTGATAATACGGTTTGGGCAATGCTGTGGCTCAAAGTGAATCGGTGCCGAAGCGAGGCTGTCAGTCGCGGATTTTGCGGCTTAGCGGTGTGGTGGATTGTCCTCGCCATAACAGACGCCTGTCATCACAGGCAGACATTTCCGCGAATTACCGGATGGACATTTACGGGATTCAGCACATGTGAAATGACATTGGTTCTTTATGAATCTATGCTCTGCGGTGTGGCTTAGTGTTATGGTGACGCTGGTCTCTGCTTGTGTGCCGATTTTCATTCAATTGTTTAACATAAGTCCCCTCCATGTCGTCGAAGTTCTGGAATGAGTTTGCCAAACGCGCGGAAACTATCGAACAGGCGTTGCTGAATCGTGATGCCTCGGTGTTGTCAAAGTTGGCCGACGACCTGCAACAGCAACTGTGGGACGTCGATAAGCGGCTGAACATTAACGTGTCCGGCCCGGAGCCATTTCAGTTAGGAATCTTGCCGCTTCCGGGGGCGGAATCAGCTGCAGGAAAATTTGTGTCTGGTCAACAGGCACCGCGGCACTGGGAGGTGGTTGTTGGGTTGCCGGAACTGGACGATCTTGAATCCGTTTTGATTCAGGATGACCTTGGTGACACGCTGGAAGTGCAATATTCCGACGTGGAGGTCAAGGTTCTTCCACCGACTGAACGAGGCGTTTCGATCGTGCTTTCGTTGCTTGAAGATTTCGATCCGGAAGGATCGCGCAAGCACCTTTATCAGGCAGCGGCGGACAACATAGTGAATACGCTGCTGGGCGGATTTCCACCAGAACTGGCGCAGGTTTTGATTCTTCCCCGGTCAGTCACAGGCCGATTCTCTCCAGCAGAAACGCTGCGACAACAGTGGCTTGATGTCACGCAGCAGTCCAGGAAATCCTAACAAGGGCTTCGCCCTTGACCCAGTGGCGTGGCACGCAGAAACAGGTGGAAAGTGCGAATCGCCGAGCCGCTCCGTTGTCGCTACGGCCAACATGCGCGGATCATTTTATACGTTGCGCGTCGGGAAATGATGTGTTTCCCGTTTAACCCGACTCGTAGAGGAGGACTTCGGTCCATTGCTGTCGACCTCCTCTGCGAGTCGGGTTAAACGAATCAAGTTATGCCGCGTGGGGTATAAGTAAGACTCTAACGAGGCAGTGCCTCAGACCATTCGAGCTACCGCTCGGCAATAACGCGTTTCGTTTGAACGCTTTACTGCAGGATTTTCCCCGCGACGTTGGTGTCAGCTGACAGAGCCTGAAGACGCTCAAAATGATCCAGCAATTGCCATTCTCGCTCAATGATGACGTTTGATTCTTCGAATGAATTGGATGCCAGACTGGCATTGTCTGCAGCTTCTAATGGTTGGCTGCCCACCTCAGAAGTCAGTGTGAAGTAAACACCGTTCTGGCTCAAAAGGGACTCTGGCGCCGTCACGCGAACCAACGAAATTTTTCCTGCTGACTTCACTACGTCATTGTGCCTGTATGTAACCGTACCGTCTTCGGCAATGGCCACGTTCACTGCTTCCGTCGGAATTACCTCCACTCCAGACAAGGCCAGCGAAACCGATTCGCCTTGAACGCCAAGTCGTCCATCGTCCAGGCGTTCGAACTGACCATTCCGAGTCAGCACACAACCGGGCTCCAGGCGGAACATGGCAAAAGGGTCATGCTGGATGGCCACGTGCAGGCTATTGTTGGAAACACTGATCGCCCCCGGTGTGAAGTCGAACGCAGCGGTGCTGGTGGTGATTCTGTCGGATGACGTTTCCGGAGTTGGTACGGCAAGCGATGTGTTTGTCAGCCCACGCCGATAACCAACGGTGGCGGCGTTTCGCAGATTATTGATCACCGTACTTCGGAGTTGGTGAATGGGCGTCTGCGGAATTCGTTCGACCGGTTGAATGTTGATATCTGCACCGGGCTGAAGAAACGAATTTGATACCTGCAAAATTGAAGGCATCAACTTCTTCTGTTCCAGCAGAATGTTAAGCTCATCCAAAGGCATACCACAATAAGTATCGACCCAGCCGGATTTGACATGCGTTGGTAGGTCGGGAAAGTGGAACTCGATTGATGCCAGTACGTCGGCTTCAGAAGCTTGTGTCAGTTCCGAATCAGCAATGGTTTCGGCAAACACGTCACCTTCATCGGTGTCTGCGATGAATTCTCCAGCGGCGATTTGAGTTTCAGCGAATTCTGAAAAGGACGAGCCATCCGTGACATCGGAAGTATTCGGGAATGTTAGCTCAGCCGTTTGATCTGAAATCTGCTGGGCCGGGGGATCCACCAACATCAATGGAACGACGCCATCAAAGATTTCCGGCTGCGGAATGAAATCTATTGGTTCATCGTCGGATCGAACAAGCACAGCCTCAGTTTGAGACTGCAGTTGGGGGGCCATGAAATTTCCGGAAAGAAGTCCCACCAGAAAAAACAATGCCGCAAACAACGCTGTGGTTTTAATTCTGCTCATGTGCCCAGCCTCCATGCTTCGTCATCCGTGAACGATTACGGAGTCTAAGTGCAAACCGTAAGATGCGGCAAGTCACGCCGCACAAAGGATGCATCAATCTTCATGGAGTTTTAAGAATCCAGACGTCGCCAAATCGGACATCGGGGATTCCACGCAACCGAGCCCAATGCGACGGGGCACAGGAAGCTTATGAGTTGCACCATCGCAACAGGAATTCCCCGGCAGATGATGGTTCGCTTACCTTCTTCGCGGCCTGTTTTTTGTTAGCATTGTTCAGTAAAGCCGCTCAATGAACTCGGGAAGCCCCGAAGCTGATTGCACGGAGTTGTTGTAAACAAGGTTGTGGCGAGGCGTGAAATGTTCAGAAATTGTTTCTCATTGGTTTTAGCAGTGACTCTGTCCAGCAACATATCGCTGGCCGCAGCGGCGGAACGTCCCAACGTTTTGTTGATTCTGGTTGATGACCTGAAGCCGTCATTTGGAGCTTACGGCGTCGACTGGGTGAAGTCTCCAAACCTGGACAGGCTGGCCGCCAAAGGTATGCGGTTCGACATGGCGTACTGTAATCAGGCGGTTTGTGCTCCGTCGCGAAACAATCTACTGATCGGTTCACGATCGACTTCTATTGGGGTCTATTCGTTGGGGCAAAACTTTCGCACGGCAGTTCCGGATGCTGTCACGATGCCGCAGTACTTCAAAAATCACGGCTACCATTCGGCGGGAATTGGCAAGGTGTTTCATGTGGGCCACGGCAACGTGAACGACGAAAGTTCGTGGAGCGTCCCGTTTCAACCCGACAAAGTGGTTGACTATGTTTTGCCGGAAAGCACAGGTGGCCAGTTAACTCGAGAAGAAGCCTATTTCAGCAATCAAAAGCTGGGCGACATTCGTTCTCTGCCGCGCGGTGCCGCCTGGGAAAATGCAGACGTAGACGACGAAGCTTATGCCGATGGTCGTATCGCAACCGAAGGCATCAAACGATTGAAGTCGTATTCTGAATCAAAGCAGCCGTTCTTTCTGGCGCTCGGTTTCACAAAACCACACCTCCCGTTTTGTGCTCCGAAAAAGTACTGGGATATGTACGATCGTCAGCAATTGCCGCTGGCGGAAAATGTCAAGCCGCCGGAAGGTGCTCCCAGTTATGCCGGCAAAACTCTGGGAGAACTGTCGCAGTACAAGCCCGTTCCGGAGAATCCACCGCTTTCTGAAGACATGACTCGCACTCTTATTCATGGCTACTATGCAGCGCTAAGTTATATGGATGCTCAGGTTGGGCGAGTGCTTCAGCAGGTCGAAACTTTGGGGCTCGACGACAATACCATCATCGTGTTGTGGGGCGATCACGGCTATCACCTGGGCGATCACGGATCGTGGACCAAGCATACAAACTATGAACAGGCCAATCGCATTCCGATTTTTGTGGTCGCTCCCGGAGTAACCACGCCAGGAACAAGTTCCAGCGCATTGATCGAAACGGTCGACATCTTTCCCACCGTGGCTGAACTTGCCGGGTTGCCAGCCATTTCCGGACCTCAACCAATTGACGGTTCCAGCTTTGTCAACGTGTTGAATCAAACTCAAACGTCCATCGACAGCCATGCTTATCACTGCTTCCCGAAGGGCGGAAGGCTGGGCCGAGCAATCCGAACGGAACGCTATCGGCTGGTCGAATGGAAAAGTGACAAGCGTGACGACAAACCGGAATTCGAACTCTACGACTACAAAACCGATCCTCATGAAACGAAGAATCTTGCCAGCAGCCAACCAGAGGTTGCTGAACGGCTGAAGGCGATTCTGGCAACTCACCCGGAAGCCATCGTAAATGGAGGCAAGCCCAAGGATTCCAGCGCCGCCACCACAGTACCAACGTCTGCTTCTGAGGAAGCTGTTTCGCCATCAATCGCCAACACTGCGATTTCGATCAGCGTTGAAGCAGAAGCCAACATGCCAAACGGTGTCTTGCTGGCTCAGGGAGGTCGCGAACACGGATTCGCTTTGCTGTTTGTAGATGGCCAGCCCACGTTTGATGTGCGAGTGGACGGGAAGGTGACTCGCTTACAGGCACCTAAACCGAAGGAAGCAAGATTCAAGTTATCTGCCAGACTTGCACAGGATGAAATGACTTTGCAGGTTGATGGACAGGTCGCAGAAACCTGCGCTTCGCCGGGATTCATTCCTGTTCAACCCAAGGACGGACTTTCGCTGGCCAAAGACGATCGATCTGCAGCTGGTAACTATGAAGCGCCGAATCCTTTTAACGGAACACTGTTTTCGACAAAGGTGCAACCGGATGGGGACAAACAGCCAGCAGTAGTGGCAGAACCAATGAGCCGCGCAGAAATTGAAGCGGGCTTGCAGTCGCACGACAAGGCACTGTTTGTGCATAACAGCTGGATTAGAGACCCCTATATCGTTCGCGGACCGGACGACTTCTATTACCTGACAGGCACAACGCCTCAGCCCAAAGACCCGGTGGAAGTGTCTGATCCGTACAACACCGGACTGGGAAATGATTCGATTGTTGGTTGGCAAATGCAGGTCTGGCGCAGCAAAGATCTTGTGGAATGGTCGTCACTGGGTGCCCCCTTTAATTTAAAGGACGGCGTGTGGGCAGAAGCTCGTCCGGACAAATTCAAAACCGTTGCTGAACAACAATGGCGACTGTGGGCTCCTGAACTGCACTGGCTGGGCGATCGCTGGGCACTTGTGCATACCAGTCCGTCGCCGGTGGCGGCTGCCAACTTATCGCTAACGGCGAACAGCGACGTGCAGCGTCCGTGGTCGAACCCCATGGGCAGCAAGATCGGCAAGCGGCACGATCCTTCGCTGTTTAAAGACGACGACGGCACGTGGTGGATGATTTGGGGAGCCACGCAGATTGCCCCACTGAACTCAGACTTCAGCGACTTCACCGCAGCGCCGGTCGCGATTGGACCATCGGGTGACACGAGCAGAATGGGCCACGAAGGTTGCCTGATGCGAAAGATTGACGGCAAATACGTGCTATTCGGAACCGGCTGGTCGACATCGGAAATGAGAAAAGGCAGCTACAACCTGTACTACGCAACCGCTGATTCAATCACCGGCCCATATAGTGAACGAAAGTTTGCTGGCCGATTTCTGGGGCATGGGACTCCTTTTCAGGATCGCGAAGGCCAGTGGTGGTCGACCGCTTTCTACAATGGAAACGTGCCACCCATTTCACGCGACGGAGTTCAGCAGCGAGACCTTTCAGAAACAGCTCAAACAATCAATCAACGTGGGACAACTCTGGTTCCATTAGATGTGCAAACCCTGCACGATGGCACGTTACATATCCGAGCCAAAGTCGCAGATTACGCAGTACCAGGTCCAGACGAGGCGCAGTCGTTTAATGATATAACGACGCCTCAAACGTGAATGCTGTCATCCAATATCTGAACAGACATCCAGATAAAGACCTGAGATCGCACAGTCAGCCCGTATAATCGTTCGAACCGGCCATTGTCGACGAATCGCTTCAATTGTCGCCTGAGCCAGGCTTTCTTCTGTCGGTGAATTGCTGTTTGACGGGAACAGCAGGGGCTCACTCACCAGACAGAGTCTGTAGAGGTCATGGTTTGTCCACATGGAGGTGGCCGAACCAGATTTTTCGGTCAAGAAGATCGTTTCACGCTCGATTCGTACTGAATATGCCAGTGCGACCATTCGGCAGGCGACGTCTCCGAAATTCAAACGCCAACATCGCTGGCTGGAAAGACCAACGATGACGATGCGCGTTTTACTTATGGCTGAAGCCTGCAATCCCACGTGGACCAGCGTACCGTTGGTGGGATATAACTTTGCCAGAGCACTTTCGGAACATCCGGATCTGCAGGTGACGTTGGTTTCGCACGTTCGGAATCAGTCTGCTCTGGAATCCGATGCAATTGCCGATACGGCTCGCCTGGTGTTCGTCAATAACGAATGGATCGCGAAGCCCCTGTTCAAGCTGGGCAGTATCGTTCGAGGTGGAAAGTCGCTGGGGTGGACGACCAATATGGCGATCAACTGGCCCGCCTACATCGCCTTCGAGCGACAGGCTTATAAGACACTGAAAGAGGAACTTGAATGCGGAGGCTACGATCTGGTTCATCGGATAACACCCGTGTCTCCGACGATGCCCAGTCCCATGGCGAAGTGGACTGACGTTCCAATGCTGATCGGTCCTTTAAACGGTGGACTTCCGTGGCCCAGTGAGTATCCGGAATTGCGAAAGAAAGAGCGTGAGTGGTTGGTCCCTGTTCGTAACGCTTATCAAAAGCTGCCGTATTATCGCAGTTCCTACAGAAGGCTGGCGGGCGTGGTTGCAGGAAGTCGCCACACAGCGACTGAGACGCCGCTCGATTTCAGTGGTGAAAAATTCTATATGCCTGAAAATGGAATCGATCCTGCAAAGTTCCAAATCGCGGATGGCTGGACAGCTCCAACGGAACGATTTCGCTTTGTGTCTGTCGGGCGACTTGTGCCTTACAAGGGCTTTCATCTGACGGTGGCCGCCATGGCTCGTTCAGCGGCCCTGCAGAACTGCGACTTGACAATTATTGGCGATGGTCCGGAACGAGAGCGGCTGCAACAGCTGGCGGCAGAACTTGAACTGTCCGATCGAGTTCGCTTTGCAGGCTGGATGCCACAGGAAGAGTTGGCGGCTGAGTTACGAGATTCACAAGCTTTTGTGTTTCCCAGCCTGCGGGAGTTTGGTGGTGGAGTGGTGCTGGAGGCAATGGCTTCCGGGCTTCCGTCGATTATCGTCAACTATGGCGGGCCAGCAGAACTTGTCACTCCACAAACAGGATTTGCTCTGGAATTGCAGCACGAAGACGCTTTGGTGCGCGAACTGTGTGTATCGATGGAAACTCTGGTAGGCGACCACGGCATGTGCGAACGCATGGCAGATGCCGCGTTGCACAGCGTACGCTCGCAACATACATGGTCTGCAAAGGCTGATCAGATGACCAGAATATATCGGCAGGTTCTCGGCGGCACGTCCCATCGTGAACGAATGCAGCCGACAAGCTCAACCGGTGCCAGCCAACAGCTGGTGAACGTATAGCCAACTGAAGTCGCCTGTCGTACTGCTTGCCGTTAAATTCGGCAGTGCGACAAACTACGACGCCGCAATCGCCTGGTTTAGTGGTACCAAAACTTCGTCAATAACAAACTCTTCCAGCAGCTCTTCGCATTTGGCTCGAAGCTGCGAAAGTCGGTCAGCGAATGATGCGTCGTGATCCATGCTGCCGTATTGTCGAACCGTGAAATAGACGCTGATCTGTTCTTCCGGAAACTCGCCGCGACGAACGTGATAGGCATTGGTACGGGTTTCAATCATCAGGCGAGCCTGCAGGCGGCACGATTCGTCCAGACTGATGGTCATGTTTGGTTCGAAATTCAGAATCGTGGCGCCGTCGATCTTCAGAAGTCCTTCCATCGCGGGAGAACATCCCAGCGCCTTTGAAACCAGCAGGTCGTGGTTACCGCGGTAGGCAAAGTCGAAGCCCATCACATAGTCCAGTGCTTCGCAGTCCAGCGGACTAACGCTCAGCATATAAGGCACCAGTTCCAGAATAAGTCGGTGCTGCTGTTCTGCCTCGTCCAGATCTGTCGGGTTCACGCATCCGCTGCAGATGCGACGTGGTTCCAAAGAGACCCAACGATGGAAGGGAAGCTCCTTGTCTTCTTCCATCACAAAATCGCCGTTTTCGCGAGTGTAGAAGTTTTTCATTTGCGGGTACGACTTTTGTACACGCCCAAAGAACTCCAGAACCGCTTCCCGAGAATTCGGAAGAGCCATTTCTGTGTTGAGGTTCATGTTGGCGTAAAAGTCAGTAACGAGCGAACTGTATCGATTCATGTCAGGAAAGCAGGACAGGCAGTGGGATTTGATGGGAAGAGAAACAGTAAAAGCAAACGGCCTCACGCAGTCGGAAAAGAATGGTCGCGTGAGTTTAGTGAAGGGTTGTAGACCGAATGTCTAAGAAAAACGCTTAGTTATTGGCCGCGCTGAGTTTGGAATCCAGAGGTTCTACTGCTGGGTCGTTGATGATAACAACAATCGTTTCGATGGTGTACTGCCCCAATTGGCCTCCTCCACCTCCACCCCCATAACCTTCCGGACCCGGTGTTCCGCTACCGTAATCGCCGCCGCCACGTGGGGCGTTACCGCCTTGTGAAATAATGACGTCCTGCGATTGAACTTTTCCATCACCACGTTTGACACCATCCAGCCACAGAATTCCGTTGGCTCGATATTCTCGCTTAAAGCCCTTGGCTGTCTTTTCGTAGTACTCGACAAGTTCCTGCATTTGAATCGGACGTTCAGGAGCAACCTGAACTCGCGAATAGTAAACGTTGATTTCAGATGGAGCAGATTCGCCCAATAGGTCTTTCGCGTCATCCCGAACAGAAATTCCAATCGAAGCTTCCGGCACCGCGCCGCGATGCAGGCGAAACTTGGGAGCTCCCGAATAAGCCAGTTCAGCATTTCCTGACATCACACGCAGCTTATCACGAAGGGCCATCACGTTTTGATGTGTCGCATCTACCCATGATTGCTTCGCGTTCGCCAGCGGGTCTGCCGGAGATGATTCCGGGCGAGGGCGAGTTCTTGGAAGAGACTTCAAGACGCACAACAATCCGGGATCGTGGCCAATGGAAGACGTCAGCCCGACGTTCAACAGTGCGTCAGCTCCATTGTCAAAGCTTTTGGACAGCAAACTGAATTCAGCTCGACGAACAACGTCTGAAGGCACGTTCGCTGCCAACGCCAACGTTTCGATCGAAGTTTCGATGTCACTGGCGTCCTGCAGAATCTTCGCCAAAGACGCCGTTGAAGCGGGGCTCCACAACGCGGTTGCCGCTGCTGACATGACCGTTTGCGAAACGTTGACCCTGTTAAAGATGGTGTCGCCAATATTAATGCTGGCTGGCGGCTGCGGTTGTTGTTGCGTCCCGGAGCCAGCGTAGGGATCGTAGTTGTCTCCGTCGTATCCTGGACCCATGCCGCCGCTGCCATAGCCAGCTTCCCCGGACATGCCAGGTCCCGACATTTCCATACCGGGGCCACCCATTCCCGGCCCGCCTTCAGCCATTCCAGGAGCTCCCGGTCTACCACGACCACCGCCAGGTCCGCCCATTCCAGGTCCGCCCATTCCAGGTCCGCCGTCAGCCATGCCTGGAGGTCCCGGACGACCGCGTCCAGCGCCTGGTCCGCCGGGAGGGCCGGATTGCATTCCCATCGGCCCCGGTCCGCCCGGTCCGTTTGGTTGCATGCCCGGACCTGCTGGTGGTGGAGTTCCCGCAACGGAAGTCAGCTGAAGATAATGATCGACAGAAGCCTGGCTGACTCCCCCAAGAACAACGAACGACGACAGTTTGTCGTTAGGAGCAGCAAAAGTCTGATCCACGACGGTCGTCAGAATTTGCTGAGCGTATTCCGGGTTTGCGGTGTCCGCCGCAAAAGCTTCTTCCACAACGATTCGAATATTTGATTCCGGAGGCAATGATGTATCGATCGCGCCTTTGACAATTCCATGCAGGGTTTGCCACGCTTCGGAAGTGTTATTGGCCACAAGTGCGTGAGCGATGGCGCGAACAAGTTCAAATTCGCTCAGGTCCATGGATGGCTGAGCGTTCTGGTTTCCAGCCGGGCCGCCATAGCCCTGGCCGCCGTACGCCGGATTTTCTGATCCATAATTTCCTTCCATGCCCGGTGGCACATATCCGGGTGGCTCATAACCCGGCGGTTGATAGTCGCCGCCCGGCCCACCAGACATTCCACCAGGAGCCCCTGGCAATGCCATTTCGGAACTGTTGATGCCGGGAGCCGCTATACCGGGAGCGGACATGTCGTGCGAACCGTCGCCTATTCCCATGCCGCTTTGAAGGCGTGTTGCCGCACCGCGAGTCCCCTGAACGGCTTGAGGAACATAGGACAATAAGGCTGACCCAAGCATCACGTCGATGGAGTCCAGCGGAATTGTGGATGAATCTCGAAGCTGTTGTCTGGTGCCATCCAAGTGTGCTCCACCGGGTGGAACTGGTGGCGTGCCACCACGATTAGGGCCTCCGGGCCTGAGTCCTGGTGGATAGCCGGGTTCACCGGGAATTTGCCTTCCGCTACCCGGCACCGATCCATTATCCATCGCCGACCCAACGCCTGACACTTCGGATAGCATGTCATTCATCAACGCAGCAAATTTTGGATCACCGACAGACGTTTCGCCTTTCGCGTACACTGCGGCAACAACTCGACCATCGCGTTCTTCGATCGCTTCCAGAAAATCCTTGTCGGACCATTGGCTGCCATCGGCAGGGCGTTTCGAAACGTTTGCTGCGGAAGCTCCATAACCAGGTCCACCGCCACCATAGCCTGCTTGTCCCGGCATACCGGGTTGAGAAACGCCACCCGAGGAAGCTCCACCTGGACCGTACATCGCGGCCATCGCCGCGCCCGCTTCGCCGCCCTCCATGTCGTGGCCGGAAGACCCCGAACTGGCTCCACCAGGAGCCATCATCATTGCAGAAGGTTCTGCACCGGGCGACATCATGCCGCCAGACGAAGCCGCCATTTCGGAACCGCCCATGTCGTGACCACCGGACGAAGATGATTCGCCGCCGGGAGCCATCATCATGGCGGCCGGTTCTGCGCCGGGAGCCATCATCATGGCGGCCGGTTCGCCTTGCATACTGCTTTCCATGCCGTGCGAACCGTCAGCATCGGCGACAGCTGCAGGTTCATTCGACGCTGCGGCTCCACCGCCATCAGTGTTGGAATTCGCCGCCGACTCGTCTTCTCCGCCACAACCGACCAGCGGCAGGCACAAAATCCCAGCGAACAGCAGAAAGTACCTGGCGTCAACACAACATCGAAAACTGTGCATCATTCGTTGCTCCGAAGGAAACGAAAGGCTTAGAAAGAAGGGCCCGTCACGACGAACGTCTGGCAAGTCGAACTGACTGCCACTGGAGATATTATGTGCAGACAATAGACTGATTGGGAATCGTTTCACTGAAATACAGGAACGCTCCAAGCATGCTGTTGTGGCAATAGCTCTGAATGTGACAACAAACGTACCAAACGAACGAGCGATTCTAGCAAAACGACACCAGGAAATGGCGGAAAAAGCGGCAGTTCGCCAGAATATCGCCTCCGAATTCCCCACGCCGGTCAGCGTCAGAAGCAACGTGCCCACCCAACGCCAGGGCCTTTGCGCCAGGCTTTTGGGACTGCTGCGCGTGAGATTGTCGTCGGAGGGACGGGGAATCACGGCGAGCGCACTGTCCCTGCGAGCCCCTGAGGCAAGCCCCGGGGCAGGACGGCACGGGCAGCAGGTGGCTGGTTACGCCTTGTCGGAGATGTCCGTGCGATACCAGCTTCCCTGCCAGCTGATCTTTTCAGCTGCGGCGTACGCGTTCGCCTTTGCTTCGGCAAGATTGTCGCCGATTGCCGTTACTCCCAGTACTCGACCACCTGCCGTCAGTACCTTCATATCTTTGGCCGTCGTGCCAGCGTGAAACACTTTGGCTCCCGGCACATCATCGGCTTCTGACAGGCCGCTGATTTCCAATCCCTTTTTGTAGTCTTCCGGATAACCTTCTGCCGCCATAACGACACAGACAGTGGGGCGATCGTCCCATTCCAGCGATTCCAGTTCGCACAATCGTCCGGAGGCGGCCAGTGACAGCACCTGGGCCAGGTCGGACTTTAAACGCATGAACACCGGTTGAGCTTCCGGGTCGCCAAATCGCACGTTGTATTCCAGAACTTTGGGACCATTTTTCGTCAGCATCAGTCCGGCATACAGCACACCGGAAAACGGATTGCCTTCAACTCGCATCGTGTGTACGGTTGGCACCAGAATCTGGCGAATGATCTGATCCATGATTTCTTCAGTGACTAACGGAGCCGGGCTGTAAGCTCCCATGCCGCCCGTGTTGGGGCCTCGGTCACCATCGTGAGCTCGCTTGTGATCCTGGGCCGTTTCCAGCGGAATAATCACGTCGCCATCGACAATGCACAGAATGCTGACTTCGGGGCCATCCATGCATTCTTCAATGACGATCGTTCGTCCGGCGACGCCATACAGGTCGCGTTTCAACATCAGTTCTGCAGCAGCCAGAACCTGAGCGTGATTTCGGCAAACGTAAACGCCTTTACCGGCGGCCAGGCCATCGGCTTTCACAACCAAAGGGCCGTCGTCCTGAGATTCCAGGTAGGCTTCCACTTCTTCGAAACGCTTGAATGTTTTATAGGCGGCTGTTGGAACGCCGGCCTTCTTCATGATTTCTTTGCAGAACGATTTGCTGCCTTCCAGGCGAGCTGCTGCTTTGGATGGTCCAAAGATTTTGAGTCCGTGAGCACGAAATTCGTCGGTAATACCGGCGACAAGTGGTGCTTCCGGTCCGACAACGGTCAGATCGATTTCGTTGTGTTTGGCAAATGACATCAAGCGTCCCAGGTCGTCCGCCTGAATGTTGACGTTTTCGCCATCGATAGCGGTGCCCGCATTTCCGGGGGCGCAATAGACCTTTTCAACGCCTTCGCATTGAGCCAGCTTCCAAACCAAAGCGTGCTCACGACCACCCTGACCAATTACCAAAATCTTCATTCTTGAATATCCCTGCCGTCCATTTCGAACGTGCGCTGCGCTGTCATTTCAGCGTCGGCACTACGTTGATTTAGCTAATGTGCGCTCATTGAAACAAAAGAAGCCCGCGGAAAAGGATACCGCGAGCTTCTGGTTTGTTGAACCTGTGGGCCAGTCTGTTCTCACAGCAGCCACAGGATTCCCGATTATGTTGACGACTGAGTTGTCATGTCTGGTTCCAGCAGGAACGGGAACACTCGAACTGCAGCACCCGCATTGTGTTCTTTTTTGTACGCCAACTGAGCTGACCGGTCGGCGGCAAACTGCAGTCGTGTAAAGTGAAGTCCACAATAGGTGTCTGTATCAGCTTCCGCAGCGACATCAGCAAACATCTCACCAGCAGACGCTGCGTGGCGACGAACACCATGAATGCTGCGTTCACGAACCTTGACGCCAGCGGCAGACAGCTTAATCAAGCCTTTCAAGAATCGGCCTGCTGTTGTGTCAGCACCGGAAACACGCCAAAGGCGTTCCCACTCTTCGTGAGCTTCCCAGTAAAAGCCGAGGTTGAAAAAGTCGATCGCCAGCAAGTAGTTTCGATTCTCTGTCCACGTTTCCGGGCTCAGAGCTTTGGGACCTTGTCCAGGAGCATGCTTTCTTCCATAGCTGTGACCTTTGGGGTCACGAATCGGATGCGGCAGGCCGGACCCGGGATAGAAGGCATATTCAGGAACAGGGATGGATGGAAGCAAGCGTGGACACTCCGCATCGGCCGTTATCATATTGTCTCGACTCCAGTAAGAATCAGTGCAGTAGAATCTCTGTCACCGACATCATTCGCACAGAAACATATTTTGACCAGCTTTCGACTCGGCTTTTATGCATTCCGAATACCAATAGGCAGACCTTCATCCCGGTTGTGTCAAGTTGACAGAGCTGGGGAAATAGAAGATTCAGGCAGGAAACGGTTGCGTGGTACTTGACCAGCACGGAATCGAAGGAAAGGCGTTGTTCCGTTGTCGCGATTGTGGCGGGATGATTAACAAGAGCCCCGACTTTACCGTCTTTTTAACAAACTGCGAGTACTTCTTTCCACATTTCCATGGATTCCGAAGCTCCGGTATCCGGCGGTGCAGATGCGAAAAACAGGCACTTGCTGACGAATGCTGCCAGATTTTCGGGCGTTTTTTCCGTTTTTCGGCTGCCGGTCGCTTTACATGAAGGGCGGTGAGAGAAATTGGGACAATTGCCGCTCGGCATGCGGGCTGGAGTCCAATCAGGTTCGCTCTGAGGCTAATGGGGGACGGTTGTGCAGCGGTGTCCTGCTTATTTGAAACGTCGACCAAAGCCCTTCTTGCGGCCAAAAGTTGGCGTAATGCGATAAAAAGAAGTCACCGGTTTTCGCTCAATGTAATCAGCATGCGTCGCCAAACCACACGTCTGCAGTCAGCATTTCGCTTCCGACAATTGAAGGAAGCTGTGGCAGACAAAAGGTCTGGCCGCCCGCCCACAAGTCGCCGTCTGACGACAGTTCATCATGAATTTCTGCAAATTCCTGCTCAAGAAGATGGGCGTGCTGGTGCCGTTCATCGGGTAAATTGCTGCAGGCGATGTCAATACAGTTGGCTAGGCGTTCAGGAATATCGCTCATTAGCGTCGACAGGCGAGGCACCGTTAAATCCGGGCGAATTGTCTTCATTGTTTCGTGATCAACTTCGCCCCAAGGTTTTTGACCGGTCAGCAGTTCGTGCAGCGTGAGCCCCAGTGAGTAAATATCACTGCGTTCATCTCGCTGTTCGTTAAACACTTCTGGCGGTAGATATCGTGAGGTGCCGGCTTTGTCACAAAGTTGCTGCCCCTTTGGGCCTCTTCGAATCCACGCCAGCCCGAAGTCCATCAGAAACGAATCTCCGTTTCGGTTCATGATGATGTTGCCCGGCTTGATGTCCTTATGAATCACGCCTCCACTGTGGCAGGCTGCCAATGCACCTGACATCTGCATGCCTATGCGAGCGATCTGCTGCCACTGTCGATGCAGCATCGGGACGATCCACGAGTCTTTGTAGGCGCTCGATTTACTGGATGAGGGACGTCTGGAGGGGTCTCGAAGCCGCGTCGAGTTTGACAGTGTTGCTCCGTCGATGATTGGCATGGCCAGGTAGATATGGCCGTCTTTACAACCGTGGTCCAGAGTCGGTACGACATTTGTGTGTTTAACACGTCGTCCGACAACAATTTCCATCTGAAAGTCGGCAACTGAAACGTCCACCTCATTTTTAATGGGAGTCACCTTTAAGGCAACCTCTGTGTCGCTGTCGTCTGCGATGGCGCGGTACACCTTGCTCATACCGCCCGATCCGAGCCGTCCGGTAATGGAGTATTTCCCAATTCTTGTGGGACGATTTCTGCTGACCATGAAACGACTCCTCAAAACTCATCATTTACAAATCGGCGAGTCGGTCAATACGCTGAGATATCCAACTTCGAATGTGGAGGTCGCGTAAGTACCAATGAGCATTGGCGTGGCAAGTCGACTATCCCACCGCACCAGATGGCTCGTTTCAGTTTCGCGCCGTTTGCTGGTTTCTGTGACGTTCTTTGAGAAGAAACATGCTTTGCGAATCTGACTGTGTCGTTGTTTCAGCACAAAAAAATGAGGACAATCGACGTGAGATTCTCACGACAAACAGGAGAACCCATCTGTCCGTAAGAATCTCACTTGATTGAATGTCGCTCTAAGACTTATTTCATCTTCTTTCCAGAAGCCTTGGCTGACTTGTTGCTTCCAGACTTACCGGAATCGTCCTTGGCCGACTTGTTGCTTCCAGACTTACCGGAATC
>CALFSX010000145.1 GCA_937916515.1 uncultured Planctomycetaceae bacterium
ATTTCAGACGCCATTGGCAACAACAAAGAATGGCTTCCCGGACACGCTGCTAGGTGCCACTGACAGCAAAACCCAAACGGCAACCAGCAATCTATCTGGATTGCCAGTTGATGATTCCGGAATCGACGTCTACATTGTGGGAGCAACATGCGGCGGCACGGCCAGTGGCGCAATTGCAGACATTGGCCTGATGATTCGCAGAATCATCTCAATAAAGAAATTGCAGAACGTTGAAATCCACGGTGTTCTGGTTCACGGAACCGGAGCCATGAGAAACGTCACGGACGTTCAGGAAGCCAACACAGCCTGCCTGCTGAAGGAACTCAGACACCTTGTCACACCCGGCCTTGGAACTTCTCGAGGTTTCCACAAGTCGCCCGACCTAAGCGGCAAGACACCGTTCGACAACACGTTGTTTATGCATATTGGCAATGGACTGAATGCTCATTCCTTCGCAGCAAAGTCACGGTCAATCGCTAAGTTTCTGTTCAAGGGATCGGCGACTGCTGCACAGTTTGATTTTCGAGAGTGGCGCAATAAGCACGAAGACGAGTTCACAGCAGCCGATCAACTGAGAATGATTGGTGTTGGCACTCAAGATGCCGAATCGTTTCAGTTTGCAACAGAGCAAAGCTCGCACTTATGTTCCGAACTGCTTCGACAGTGGTGCGATTTTCTCGCGCCCAAAAGCGAATCAGAATCTGCACAGTTGCCAGCCGAACTTAGTGACAGTGTCACTCTGTTATCCGATTTGCAACTAACAGACGAAACGCTGCCTCAGCAACTGATGACGGTACTTCGAGGCAGCAAAGGCAAAGAAATCGAAGCGTTCGCATCAGAAGTGAATGCTCGCCTTAGTGCGACGATCAACCCTGAAACGATCACACGCGGAGAAGTGATGGATTTTCTATCGCAACAGCTTTCTGCTGTGTCAAATCCTGATCAAGGTCAAACATCGCTGCATCAGATTATATCCGGCGTTCAGTCATCCCTGGTGGGAAACACGCGAAACTGCGAACAGGCAATTAAAGATCACCTGAACCGGTTACTTGACATGCCTCACCGCATAGAAGCAGCAGTCGCCGCCGCAGGTTTCATTAGAGCCACTCTAAAACTCACTTCTCGAGGCTGCACGAACCTGCTTAAGGAAATCGAAGGCACCTTCAGCGAACTTGTACTTGAAGCCGATCCGGACGAACGCTTCTGTGACACAGGCAATGCATCGGTAGCAATCGCCACGTTCTGTCAACAGTACTGTGTGCTGCTGGCGTACCAAACGATCTATCAGTGTTTCCTGAATCACGTTGCTGCCGTCGCGAATGCGACCAACGCTGAAATTGAAAAACTTACCGCGTTGCGAGCCCAACTTCTAACGGCTGCAACGGAACTGGCTCAGGAAGGCCTGCTTTCGGATTCCGTATCGCAGCAAACGATTGATGCATTCGACAGTCACGTCCGCAGTTCAGCCCCCGAATTTCTGGCACAGTATTCAAAGTCGCATCGCAATTCGAAAGAACTGATCCACAAACTCGCCTCGTCTGCGACCCAATATCTCATCGACTCCGAGCAGGACCGGGATGGTATTGTCGCAAATGACACCACCAGCTTTCCTGGAAATGCATGGCCCGAAATTACGGGCACTGGCGGGCGACGACGAGTTTTGGGACTTGTGCCTGAAGGAATTGAACGGGAAGTCTGGGAATCCAAACTGAAATTGGAATTCGGAGACTGCGTCGCCATGAGAAATGTAGCAGACCACGAAATGACCGTTGTCTGCGAAATCGCGGGAGTTCCACTGGACGCCCTGTTTGGGTGTCTGACACACGAAAACCCTCACCTTGTAGACGTAGCCAGCAGAATCCACACGCGAACTGACATCGAATGGTAGACACTCCGGCAAAAAATGGGGCAACCAGGAAGCTTAGAGAATCGGGAAACATGCGTTTAGTGCCGGTTCCCCAATTTCCGTGACCGAGGAAAATGGTCTGGATTTAGAGCGTTTACGATCTGATCTTGTCCAATTCTGCAGATCACCGATAGAACACCACCTGTCTGATCAAGTTTTCTCCGGCGATCGCAGGCCCATGTGGTGTCCTCATTGCAATTCTGAAACAACTCCCGTCCCCTCTAAGACGGTCGATGGTTCCTGCTGCGCTTTGTGCGGCGAACGTGTTTTTGGAAGCAAACCAAGCGATCAGTCGATCCGCCAGGCAAGGGACATAATCGCCAAATGGTCAGCCAGCGATCTGCTGGACCAAATTTCGACTTTACCAGACATCCCGGCGATGCCAGCGCCACACATTCCGGTTACGTCCAGAGTTGAAAAAACAGAACCGAACTTGCCAGAAACGAACATTCAGCCGCCCGCGCCTGCGACTGCATTCGAAGCTCACGAACCTGCAATGCTTCAGCCCCCACATATGCGGGACAAGCTCAGCAGCGAACTTAACGACAAAGACATACACCGCGAAGACGTTCCCGCCAACGAAATTCATCACGAAGCAACCGCCGCCGAAGTCGTTTCGCCTGACGCCTTGCGGGAACCTGCCACCAATCCTCAAACAACAGCGATCGGTCCGGAACCACGTAAGAATAGTTCCCAACCACCGGCACCAAAGATCGTAGTTGCGACTGAACAGCCATCGGAACCAGAAGCCGAACGCCGGCAACCGCAACGACAATCGGAAGTTGAAGTCAGCCGAACAACATCGGATGCCGCAACGAATTCTTCCAAACAGGTCGTTGCTGAGCGACAAGACACGAACGCAACGAACAAAAACGAGAAGACTTTTGAACGCCCGGACGACCGGATAGTCTCAGAAGCATCAACTGACGCCACAAAGCCAATCGCTGTCGATTCGTCATACGGACGAAAAGAACAACCACGCCAACCGCTGATGCGGAAACAACGTGAACGGACGCGCCCTGAGGCCGAACTGAACAAAGGATTGAACACCGTGAACCGCAAGTTTCGTATCGATAGCCCCGGTGGTGCTGACAACGAATCTAATCCTCCCGAACAAATGGACGTTGAGTCAGGCAACGAAACCAACGTTGCAGGAGGACGCATCCAAAGCAACTCCTCAAAAACAGGCAAACGCCACAGAATCGACGACGGACAACCGGTTAGCGAACTACTTGGCACAGGAGACAATCGAGGGCGAACTCACGGACGTCCTCGCCGACGCTACATCGACGAAGCTCATCCGGCGACCGCTCGGGGCCCGCATTTTCAGGTGACACCGCAGCGGCGTTCCAACTTCACTTCGATGACCGGACAGTTTCTGGCATACCTCGGAGTGCTCGGGCTGACAATCGGCACCGCCATGGTGATCTACGGTCACTTCGGCGGCTATTCCGATTACACACCAACCGGCTGGCTGGTCACCACGGTCGCTCAAATGATGCTGTTTCTTGGCGTCATCAACCTGGTTTCAGGCGGCATGGAACAAACCAACGACGAAGTTTCTCAGAGAATCAACACGCTGGGCGAACAGCTGTTTCGCATCGAACAAGTCACAGAAGAGGTTCTGCGAGGCCCAAAAATCAATCCGCGACGATACGCCAACCCAGACGAAGAATACGAAGATTACGAAGATTCTCAACGAGAAGTCGCCTCAGTTCGCGACCGCGAATAAAACGTCACGTCCAGTCGGAGAACGGGCAAACATAAGCTCAGTGGCAGATTTTCAGGAATCTCTCTCCAATTAACGCTGCGCGATTTTCAAAAGTGCCTCTGTTTCACGCAGGATGCCGCTGAACCAAAAGCCATCCAGACTCAAAAACCGTCTCCAACGACCGCCGTGGATACGCCCCCGAAACGGAAAACTCTCCTGGGCAAATGAATCCGGCCTGATCGACATAACTTTACTCAGCCCAACATTCTTTCCGCCTTTCAGGCTGAAAAAACAGACAAGCCTCGGTTGCTTGTTCCGCCGCTTGGTTTTGCGACAATATCGCCGAACATTCAAAGCCTGAAGCTTCATTCATGGCGGAAACCGAGTCCGGTCTGCCAGAAGCAACTCAAAAACGCACTAAGCAGCAGCTTGATTCGTTATGAAAGGGGCGAGGCCCCTTGTTGGGAGCGATCACAATGATCGATATAAATACAGACACCAAACCAGTAACATCTCCACGCCCATTTGCACATCTGCATTGCCACACGCATTTCAGCCTGCTGGACGGCGTTAACCGCATTCCCGAACTGGTAACGCGAGTCAAAAGCCTGGGAATGAATTCCGTCGCCATGACCGACCACGGCAACCTGGGCGGGGCGATGGAATTTTATAACACGTGCAAGAAACACGAAATCAAGCCGATCATTGGCTACGAAGCTTACGTCGCTCCCGGACGTCGTACAGACCGCAGCGCTACTCGGCAAAAGGAAGCTCAATCGCACCTGACGTTGCTGGCCATGAATCAAAAGGGCTTCGACAATCTCATCAAGATGTCGTCGACGGCGTACCTGGAAGGCTTCCACTATAAGCCGCGCATCGACCGCGAACTTCTGGAACATCACAACGAAGGCATCATCTGCCTTTCCGGATGCGCATCCAGCGAACTATCCAAAATGCTGCTCGCCGAAAAAGACGACGAAGCTCGGCAACTGGTCGAATGGTATTGCCGAGTCTTCGGTGACCGCTTCTATATGGAAATTCAGGATGCCGGATTTGAGATCCAAAAGCAATGCCTGGACCTGACGGTAGATCTGGCAAACAAAATGGGACTGCCGCTGGTCGCCACCAACGACGCTCACTACCTGACCCGTGACGACGCGCGCGTGCAGGACGTTTTGTTGTGCGTGAATACTCGCACAACTCGCGACGACCCGAACCGGATGCGGATGAGCAACGACGGTCTGTTCGTCTGCAGTCCGGAAGAAATGTACGAAACATTTTCCGGGCTTGAACACGCCGTTGCGATGTCGCAGGAAATCGCCGACCGAGTCGACATCGAAATGCACGATCGCAAGCTGTATCCGGTGTATCGGCCACCAGAAGGCAAGTCAGATATCGACTTTCTGCGCGACCTGTGCAACGAACGCATGTACGAACGGTACGGCGATGAACTCACAGACGCACACTGGAGTCGCCTGAAGTACGAACTTAGCATCATCGAAGACAAGGGCTACGCTAGTTACTTTTTGATCGTCTGGGACTTCGTCGAATTTTCCCGGCGCAACGGAATTCCCTGCGGAGCGAGAGGTTCCGCTTGCGGTGCGATCGTGGCCTTTCTGCTGCGATTGGGAGACGTTTGCCCGCTGAAATACGACCTGCTGTTCGAACGATTTCTTGACCCCAGTCGTAACGAGCCGCCGGATATCGATATCGACTTCTGCCGCGATCGACGGCAGATGGTTATCGACTATACCAAACAAACATATGGCGAAATGAACGTCGCCCAGATCGGTACCTATGGAACACTGAAAGCGAAAAACGCCATTCGTGACGTTGGTCGAGCACTCAACGTGCCTTTGCCTCGCGTCAACGAACTGGCAAAGATGATTCCCGAAGAACTGAACATCAAGCTGAAAGATGCTCTGGCAAAAAGCCCCGATCTGAAAGCCGCCTACGACGGCGACCCAGTTGCCAAAGAACTGCTGGACTACGCGATTTCCGTCGAAGGCCTTGCTCGCAGTATGGGAACTCACGCAGCGGGTGTCGTGGTGGCAGACGTTCCGTTGGACACTGTCGTTCCACTGCAGAAGATCACCGGCAAGACAGATATCATCACCCAATGGGATGGCCCCACAATCGAATCCATCGGTCTGCTGAAGATGGACTTTCTGGGCCTGCGGAACCTCACAATTCTGGATAAGGCGGTTAAGAATGTTCAAAGAAAGCACCCTGAGTTCACGCTGCAGGATGTCCAAAACAACCTGACAGACAAAAAGACGTTCGCATTGCTTCAACGCGGCGAAACAAAGGGCGTTTTTCAGCTTGAGTCCGGCGGAATGCGCGACCTGCTGACCAAAATGAAGCCCGACTGCTTTGAAGACATCATCGCAACATCGGCCTTGTATCGTCCCGGTCCGCTGGAAGGCGGGATGGTGATGGAATATGTCGACGTTAAAAACAAACGCAAGCAACCACGAAAGGTTCACCCGGTTGTCGATGAGGTCCTAAAAGAAACCTACGGCGTCATGGTTTACCAGGAACAGGTGATGCGGATTCTGAACCGTGTCGGCAACGTCGAACTGGCAAGTGCGTACAAATGTATTAAGGCGATTAGTAAAAAGAAGCAGTCCATCATCGACAGCTTCCACGGCGAGTACATTGCAGGAGCCGAAAAGAACGGCATCTCGACTCAGCTTGCCGACGAACTATGGAACCTGATCGTGGCATTCGCCGGCTACGGTTTCAACAAGTCGCATTCCACCGCCTATGGATTAATCGCTTAC
This sequence comes from uncultured Planctomycetaceae bacterium, assembly GCA_937916515.1. Classification (GTDB taxonomy): domain Bacteria; phylum Planctomycetota; class Planctomycetia; order Planctomycetales; family Planctomycetaceae; genus Fuerstiella. The sequence continues at coordinate 6,401 of CALFSX010000145.1, forward strand.
GAAACAGCCTATCTGAAAGCTCACTATCCCGTCGAATTCATGGCCGCCCTGCTAAGTTGCGGAATGGAAAGCAGCGAACGAATCGCCGAGCACGTTGATGATTCACGACGACAGGACATCGCCGTGCTTCCGCCAGATGTGAATACTTCCGAAGTTGAATTCGCCGTTGTAGGCGACAGCATTTCATTCGGCATGGGAGCCATCAAAGGCGTTGGCGAAGCTGCCCTGGAATCAATGGTGGCCGAACGAAACGCCAACGGTCCATTTAAGGACATTTTTGACCTGACTGAGCGAATCGATCCGAAAGCTTTAAACAAGAGTGCGCTTGAAACACTTATCAAAGTTGGCGCGCTCGATAGCCTGCCCGGTAATCGAGCTCAACAATTGGAAGTCGTCGAAAGAGCCGTTCAATCCGCCGTGTCAAAGGCGAAAGACAAAGCAAGCGGGCAGATGAATCTGTTCGGAGGTGACGATGAAGACGAACTGGACGACAAGGGCCAGGTACAGATTAACCTGCCGGATGTTCCCGATTGGCCGAAGTCTCAGAAACTCGCCATCGAAAAAGAATGCCTTGGATTCTATCTGACGTCACACCCTTTGGCTCAGCACTCAAAACGCATTGAACGTTACGCGCAAACCAAAAACAAGGGCGTCGCCGACATGGACGATGGTGCTCCTGTCACAATTGCGGGCATGGTTGGAGCCATTAAAATCGCGACGGCGAAAAAAACAAACGCCAACGGGCTCAACAAGTATGCAAACTTCGATCTGGAAGACGCGACAGGAATTCTCAGGTGCATTGCATGGCCGTCAGACTACGATCGTTTTAAAGAACTAATCAAAACAGAAAACGTGGTAATCGTTCAGGGCAAGGTCGATCGTCGTGGCCGCGAACCCAACATTGTAGCCAACCGAATCATGACGTTGGATCAGGCCGACAAGGAATTCACTTCTCAAGTGGCCATCAAATTTGATCGCAGCGTGCATTCACTTGATATCGTCGAAAGCGTTCGCAAAATCTTAAGTCGCTATCCGGGATCGACGGACGTCGTCCTTGTAGTTGACAGCCCAAACGATAACGGTAATCGCCAGTCAACCAACGGCGAGGAATCGGCGGAGTCAATGGCCGTTGCTGAATCAGAAAGTGACACAGCAACAGCAACCAACCGGATTCGCTATATTCTGACCACAGGAAAAGACTGCCAGGTCAGTGTCGGCCCCGAATTTCAACAAGCACTGAAAGACACAATCGGCGAAGGCTACTACGAACTCAAGGCCGCTGCATCGTCCAACGGTAGTGGGGGATCCATCGGAAGATAAACAGTTTGCCCAATTCTGATTCCTTCATGGCAACTTGTTCCTTCATGGCACACCGTGAAGGAACCAGCAACTATTCCGGAATTGCCAGGTTAAGAATCGACGAACTCGATACAGGAGCAGAACTGCGACCTGTCGATTCATACGATCTCAGAACCTGAGGCTGCAGCGCTCTGCTTGTCCGCGAATCGCTATTCCGAATCAGCTCCAGATCGCGAGCCGAAGCAGGCACATACTGTTCTGATGTGCTTCGAAAAATGCCGGCCGGAAGTCGAGTTCCACGAGAAGCAGAAACCAGATTAACGCTGGAAGCCCAAGTGGGAGTCTGAACCCATTGCAAGTCCGTAATACGAGTACTGTTTTCCAGACTCACGGTGGCCTGATAGAACCTGCCAGACGCTTGATAAGCTGGTCGCTTGAACAGCACAGAAACGATTCCGGTCTCATCGTCGCGAGAAATCCAGGCCGACTTGGTGTTTGCGGTACGATCAATCTGCCAGACATACTCGTACGGATGTCCGGTTGCCGTGGAGGACACAATTCGTCTGTGGCCTGAACCATCAACTTCCACAATTCCCGCCGCCTGCAGCAACTTCCATCGACTTCCGTCACTCGCAACATAGCCTCTTGACGAAGTGCCAGCAGCATCATCCCAATTGTAGTACTGCCCGGGTGGTAAACTGTCAACGGCGCTCACACTTGGCCGGTATTCACTGGAATACTGCCTGTTGCCATAACTTCGCTGAACCGTGTATGGGCGCGAATAAGTGCGAGCCTGAGACTGCCAACCTGCCGCAGGATAGCCGGGCTGAAAATAACCAGAGTGTTGAACCGGAACATAGCTCTGCTGTGCCGGATATGAATATTGCGAATAAGTCTGAGCCGGAATTCCCTAGCTGCGTCCTGCGGTGTACTGGGCACTGCATTCCACACTATAAATGGCCAGCAGACTCAACACTAACAAAGCACGTGCGCAAATTGGTTGCATTAAAATCGCTCCTGAAGCTTGGCCCGCAACCTTAGCAAAACGGGAAAAATGGTCTGGATGCTTTAACCTGAAAGCAACGGTTGTGCCAATTCTTCCACAATGTTGCCACACTGCCACACAAAGGGCCGGAGCCTCGCGTTCCGAAGTCTTGTCTACGCAAAGACTTGAATCATTTTTGCAGGGGGCCCCGTTTTTCGACTAATCCAACAGCGAACGCGGATCAAGTTCGTCGATGTACCGGATAGCAGTCTCCACATTGTTGCGAATAGACGCATGAGCCTAAGGCAATCTGCCACGCTCAAACTGTGTATAGCAGCTAAACGGCAACAGCAGCGACCAATAAACGCGATGCCGCGCTATAAAAACGCATCTGCCGTGATCAGGAGCGTTGAAAACACCACGGCTATCACGTAATCACAGACACCTGCAACAACACAGAGCGGCCCGAATTCAAGGGCGAACCCATGGCACAAGGGACGCACAACATCTGCATCACCGGCTATCCGGCCAGAATGCGAAACGCTTCGTCTGCTGAAAGAAAATTCATCACCAATGGCTGAGACAAGTCATGCTGAGACTGCTGCCAGGTTGCGTAAAACCCATCTTTCGTTGACAAGACATCAACATAACGACTACAGCCGGTTCCCGTTGGGCTAATGAACATCGGCACTAAATCCGAAAGCCGTTTCGCGGCTGCGATGTCGTCATTTTCAAAGTAGGCGGCTCCACCAATTTCTTCGCAACTGTAACCGCGAGGCCGCTTGACCGCCGTGGAATGCTCTTCCATTGGCCTCAAACATTCGCCGCCACAATAGAACAACAGGCTGATGCTTGAATCTGCAAATGGCCCCACCTGCGGAACGGGCAAAACGCACGTTCCTCGAGTCATCGCTACGTCCCAGGTTGTGCCTCTGGGAAACACGGAATGCTGCGGATTCCCCACTAACTGACCCTCAGCAGGAATATCGGCCACGCCCGTGTTTGAACTGGACCAGCCGAATGGATGGCTGCAATAACCAAGTCGATCTCCGTTTTCGGTATGCCAGAAAAACGGATCCTTCACGTGCAAATGGCTGGGACAGTCGCTCACAAAAGCCGGAACAACCGAGGCGGCACGCAGCCCGTCAATTGATTCAGCTCGTAACACGTCAATCGACCAGACTCCAGCGCCTGGTTTCAGAAAATCGGAAACGGAATCTGGATAGGCGACGCCATTCTTTTCGGTGGATACAAACAGTTCGACGCCGCCATCGGTAAATCGCAGGCAACTGCCTTCAATCGATAGCGTCTGCCCGGTCGAACTGTCTAAAGCTGGCTTGTCCCAACTAACAACCTTATTAAACGTAAAGCCTTGATCCTGAGACTCGAAAATCGCCAGTTCCAGTCCGCGAGTTCCCGCCGCGACTCCCGTGCGTGAATCACCGGCATTTCTATAGCGTCCAACGACATACAAATTGCCATCTGGGCCGGCTACCATGTTGCCACCGCCGAACCAGAATCCGGAGGAACAGTCCTGAGGCGCAACGATCACGCGAGCAGCCTGCTGATCCACAAGTGCTTGACAGAAGGCGGTTAGTCGAGAACGAATTTCGAACGATTCAGTCATAGCGTAGGGCTTAAATTTTCGAATCAAATTCGGCGGAACAACACTCAAACAGCAAAGAAACACATCAACAGATAACGCCTGCAATGTTACAGACTCTCTCTATGCAGCAAGTTCTCTGGAAGAACGTGAATCCACCTCCAAAGGAACGGATTCTATAAAAAACCGTTTAAATGGGCATTTCGGTTGCTCGGCAAATTGCAGTGAAGCGTAGAATTTCCGGACTGACTGAAATGCGGCCAAACGCAGAAACGTGACTTATCCATCTGCTGCCGCACTTGTTCAGCTCCCCAAACGCAGGCGTCTAAACCAAATGAATCAAAAACGGCAAGAAGTTAGACTTCGTCAGGCTAAGTAAACTGGTTAATGATTTCATCTCGCACATTTTCAAAGCCACTATTCGCGATTTTCGCGACGGTGTGCCTGTGCGCTGTGGCTCAACCGGGATTCGCTTCCTGTGGAGACTATCTTCACACTCGTTACAATAAGCCCACACAGACATCGCTGCACGACGCTTCAATGTCGATTGGAAGCGAAACGGCACCAACGCACGCCGATCTGGAAAGCAACCAGCGTCTGCCTAACCGCCCATGCAACGGGCCAGCCTGCCGCAACGGAAATTCGCCGGACGCTCCATTGATGCCAGCATCGTCAGAATTGCGAATGCCGACGGATCCGTGCTGCAACCAGGCATCCACAGTCACAAATCCGGACAATAACCGTCACACCCCGCCAGAACGGCGAGTGCGAAAAGCTGACGGCTTTCCCGGAACAATCGATCACCCACCCAAGTAAGCGAATGCCCTTGTCCGCGAAGGCACACACCCAACGTGCGCCGACCCGCATTTTTCGAGCACGAACTCGAACGGACTAAGGGGCTTCCGCGTTCGACGATCGAACGCCAAATTCAGTGCGACAGTCGGCCTTTGCTGACATCGTCGCCTTCGCTTACTTTGCTTAGAGCCACGTCTCGATTCCGGGTGATTTTCAATGAACAACCTTACTGTGGATGATGCTGCTGCGTCGTCCAAAAAGACCGTGCGCAAGGCGATCGGTCCGCGATTGCGTATCGTCTTTAATACGATGCTGGTCCTGCTGGCGCTGATCGGTGCCAACAGTGCTTACCTTGTTGGCGTGAAAGCACTGGAATGGTGGACTGAGCAAACCTATCAGGACTACTTCTACATCTGCATGTTTCTGATGCACATCGTCGTCGGCGTTTTGATTGTCGTTCCGTTTTTGGTATTCGGCATTCTGCACATGCGGAACACGAAAGACCGAAAGATTCGGCGAACAGTCAACATTGGTTACGCACTGTTCGCGATGTGTATCGTCATTCTGGTATCCGGTTTCGCACTGGTGCGAATTGAAGGATTACTGGATCTAAAACACCCGACAGCCCGCAGCGCCGTATACTGGGCTCATGTGGCCTGTCCAATGATTGGCCTGTGGCTGTATTGGCTGCATCGCCTGGTCGGGCCGAAAATGCGCTGGAAGCAGGGAATGGCATACGCTGGCCTTGCCGGCGCCGCAGCCATTGCAATGATTGCACTTCAGTCGCAGGATCCTCGACAATGGAATGCCGTTGGCCCCAAAGAAGGTGCTCAGTACTTTGAGCCGTCGCTGACACGCACATCGACGGGTAACTTCATTCCCGCAAAGACTCTGGATATGAATCAGTACTGCCTGAAGTGCCACCAGGATTCTCACAAGGAATGGGCAGACAGTGCTCATCACTTCAGTTCGTTCAACAACCCCACCTACCTTGCCAGTGTCGCGGAAACTCGCGAAGTGGGTATGCAGCGAGACGGCAACGTCAAGGGGTCTCGTTTCTGTGCTGGCTGTCATGATCCGGTTCCATTCTTCAGTGGAGCATTCGATGATCCGGACTTTGACATGCTGAAACATCCGACATCCCAATCGGGAATCACATGCACGGTGTGTCATGCAATTACTCACGTCAACAGCAACGTCGGCAACGCTGACTTTACGATTGAAGAACCACAACACTATCCGTTTGCTCACAGCGACAATCAGCTGCTGCAATGGGTCAACAATCAACTGGTGAAGGCAAAACCATCCTTCCACAAGAAGACGTTCCTGAAACCACTGCACAGCACGGCTGAATTCTGCAGTAGCTGCCATAAGGTCAATCTGCCGTTTGAGCTGAATCATTATCGCGATTGGCTGCGAGGCCAGAATCACTACGACAGCTGGTTGCTGAGTGGCGTTTCAGGACATGGAGCTCGAAGCTTCTATTATCCGCCCGTCGCTCAAACCAACTGCAACGAATGCCACATGCCGACGCATGAGTCCAATGACTTTGGAGCTCAGGTGTTTGACGATTCAGGAAAGCTTAAAATCCATAATCACATGTTTCCTTCAGCGAACACCGGCATTGCCTGGCTGCGTGATCGTGAAGACGTGGTCACGGCACATCAGGAATACCTGAACGGCGTAATGCGAGTCGATATTTTTGGAGTACGAGAGGGTGGCACAATTGATGGCCAATTAACGGCTCCGCTGCGACCCGAAGTTCCTGAATTGAAACGCGGAAACAGGTATCTGCTTGAAACCGTCATTCGCACGGTCAAGATGGGACATCACTTCACTCAGGGAACATCAGATTCCAATGAAGTCTGGCTGGAAGTGACCGCCACATCCGGAGATCGGCAATTGGGGAACAGCGGCCTGATGCAGGACGACAACAGCGTCGATCCATGGTCGCACTTTGTGAACAGTTTCATGCTGGACCGCAACGGAAACCGAATCGATCGCCGCAACGCTCAGGATATTTTTGTACCGCTTTACAACCACCAGATTCCTCCTGGGGCAGGGCAGACAGTTCATTATTCCCTGAATGTGCCAGAGGATGTTTCAGCTCCAATCAGCGTTCAAGTCCGGTTGCTTTATCGCAAGTTTGATTCAACCTACATGAAATTCGTTGACAAAAAACTCGGACAAATGAACGCACCTCCGATGCGAGGCCATCAACCGGGACAGGACTATCGAAACGAACTGCCCATCACAGTGCTCGCGGAAGACTCAATCACGTTTGCCGTTGAAGGAATCTCAACTGATGTCAGCAACAAAGACAGAGACATCCCGGCATGGCAGCGATGGAACGACTACGGCATTGGAATGCTGCTGAAAGGCAAGGCGGAACTCAAACAGGCGGCCGAGGCATTCCGCGAAGTCGAAAAGCTTAACCGCTACGATGGTCCACTTAACCTCGCTCGCACGCTGCTGGTCGAAGCCGGAGCAGGGCAGTTAAGCGAAGCTGGCGACGCCGTCGCACGAGCAGCCGAATATACAGATCCGCCCGCTCCTCCGTGGACGTTGGCTTGGTTAAGCGGAGAACTTAATCGGCAGCAGGGCTTCCTGAAAGAGGCTGAAGAAAACTTCCGACAGGTTCTGGAATACCGCACCGAAGAGACTGTCCGGCGAAAATTTGATTTCAGTCGAGACTATTTCGTGAACAATCTTCTGGGCCAGACAATCTTCGACCGAGCTCTGCAAATCCGCGGCAACACTCGTTCAGAAGAACGTGAACAGCGGCTTCAGGAAGCTGCAGAAGTGTTCCGTCGCACACTGGAACTGGATTCAGAAAACGTCGACGCGCACTACAACCTCGCCCAGCTGTATTCGTATCTTGGCGATGCCGAATTCGCGTCGAAGCATCAGCAACTACACGCGAAGTATAAGCCTGACGACACAGCTCGCGGACAGGCCGTTGGGGCCGCAAGAAAGCAATATCCCGCTGCCAACGCTGCTGCCGAACCGTTGGTGATTTACGATCTGAACAGAAACGCTTCCAATGAAAACAAGCCTTAGACAGCGTTTCTTCGAAATCGTAACACACTCCACCGCTTCCAAAATATCGCTCTGACGAAAGCAGTTTGAAATGTCTACAGAAGACGAAACTCCAGATAACGACGACGTCGTCGGCAAAGCCATGAAGATTTCCGTGTGCCTTGTGGCGGTCGTTGCAGCCATCGGCGGAATTCTGTTTGTCGTGCAACAGGAAGAGGAAATCGCTGCTCCTAAAGAAGAGACGCAAACCGCTCTGCCTCAGGAACGCGACACAACGTTACTGGAAGTGCCATCGCTGCCGTTCGCCGACATTAGCGAGGCTGCCGGTATCGACTTTGTTCACGAAAACGGAGCTGCCGGAGAAAAACTTTTGCCCGAAACAATGGGCGGAGGCGGCGCCTTTCTGGACTTTGATGGTGACGGCGATCAGGACATTCTGTGCGTCAACTCAAACAACTGGGCATGGACTACCCCCGCTCCCCAACCAGCACCAACATCAGCATTGTATGAAAATGATGGTTCCGGAAACTTCAAAAACATCACGGCCGGATCCGGCCTTGACGTGCCATTTTATGGCAACGGAATCGCCTGCGGCGACTACGATAACGACGGCAGAGTTGATGTCTACATTTCCGCCGTTGGAGCAAACCACCTGTTTCACAATGATGGAAATGGCAAATTTTCGGATGTCACCGGAGCGGCCGGTGTTGCTGGCACTCCCGATACATGGAGCACCAGTTGCGGATGGTTCGACTACGACCTTGACGGCGATCTGGACCTGATGATCTGCAACTATATCGAGTGGTCTCGCGAGAAAGACCTTTCCATGGAATTCACCCTGGATGGCACGTTACGGGCCTATGGCCGACCAACAGACTTCCGAGGTGTGTTTCCGATTTTGTATCGCAACGACGCCAACGGAAAATTCACCGATGTTTCCGCCGAAGCGGGAATTCAAACGACGAACCCAAACACAGGAGAACCGCTTGCGAAGTCACTGGGAATCACATTTTCAGACATCAACGCGGACGGATGGCCCGACGTCATGATTGCTAATGACACTGTTCAGAATCTCTTGTTCATCAACCAGAAAAACGGAACGTTTACCGAAAGCGGAGCCAGTTCCGGCGTCGCCTTTGACAACAGCGGCAATACTCGAGGTGCCATGGGCATTGATGCGGCCTGCTTTCGAAACTCCGACGCTGTCGGCATCACAATCGGCAACTTCGCCAACGAAATGACGGCCCTGTACGTTTGCCAGACACCGGGCATGGCCGAGCCAGTGTTTCGTGATGAAGCCGTCAGCAATGGAATCGGGCCGGTGACTCGAACTGAGTTAACATTCGGAGTCCTGTTCGCAGATTTTGACCTCGACAGCCGATTGGACATCCTTGCCTGCAACGGACACCTTGAGGAAGACATTCAAAAAGTACAAAGCAGCCAGCATTACGAACAGCCACCTCAACTGCTGTGGAATTGTGGATCCGACTATGACAGCGAATTCATGGTCGCCAGCGAAGACAAGACGGGATCTGCCTTCACAAAACGCATGGTCGGACGTGGGGCCGCTCGAGCTGACATTGATGGCGATGGCGACATCGACGTGCTGCTGTTTTCATCCGGCGGAAAGCCTCGACTGCTTCGCAACGATCAGAAACTCGGAAACCACTGGTTGCGTTTCAAACTAACAGGCACAAAAACCAACAAGGACGCCATCGGCGCAGCAGTTCAGGTTGTTCTGCCGGATGATTCTGTCCTGACAAGAACCGTGATGCCCACATGCAGCTATCAGTCGCAGTCTGAACTTCCGCTGACATTCGGCCTTGGCGAGGCTAATGAAATCAAATCCGCCAAAGTCATCTGGCCGAGAGGAAGTGAATCAACGATCGACGTCCCAAACGTCGACACGACAATCACTGTCACTGAAAAGTGAGTCCTGTTGCCAACAAAAATCAGCCAAACGCTCGTTGCTGGCGTCGATAGTCACTGGCCGTAATCCCCTCGCTGCGACGGAACGCAACCGATAGATATTCGGTGTGCCGAAATCCGGTTGCAACAGCAATTTCCTCAAGCGACAAGTCTGTTTCCATCAGCAGTTGCTTCACGCGACCAATTCGAAGTCGAATAATCTCGGCATGAGGCGTGCGCCCGATTAACGCCCGAAAGCGTGCTTCCAAAGCTCGCCGAGAAAGTGGCACATGCTTCAGAACATCATTCACGTTTATTCCGGTGCATACTCTGTCGCGAATAAATCGCAACGCCGCAACGACGTCCGGGTCATCGACGGCCATAACATCTGTGGACTGGCGAGTCTCAACACCCAGCGGAGCAATCAGATTCATTGCCTGTGGCAATTTCCTGCCATTCATCATTCGATCCAGCATGACGGCCGCCTGAAACCCGGTCTTCGCGGTATTGGGGATCACGCTGGATAACGGAGGATCGCATAGTTCACACAAGCGACGGTCGTTGTCCACGCCAATGACGGCCACTTCTTCGGGCACGACGACACCTTCATCGCGGCAGATCGCCAACAGTTGCTGAGCTTTGATGTCGTAGCACGCCATGATGCCGATTGGGCGAGGCAATTTGCGGAGCCAGCGAGTCATCTGCTGGCGGTCTCTATTCCATGAATAATCCGGGGAATGCCGAGGAATCGATTGATGAACAAAGTACTTCGCGTTCGCCGCATTCACAACTTTCGAAAACTGCTGCTCCCGCCACTGTGACCAATTGAAAGCGGGATCTCCGCAAAACGCCAGATTGGTGAAGCCTCTGGAAATCAGATGATCTGCAGCCAGTTGAGCGATCGCCGAATCGTCCGTTTCGATCCAGGGAATATTGGGCACGTGTCTGGCGGCACTGACATCCACGACAGGCAGTTTTGTACGTCGCACGGCGTTGGCGATGTCTTTGGTTTCAATGCGAGCAATAATGCCGTCTCCCTTCCAGTTCTTCAGCCAGTCAGGTGGAGCAGCTCCGCGCTCACGTTCAGGCAGATACACTGACCATGCGCCATGCTGCTGCACAAAAGCAATAATTCCATCCAAAAGTCCGCGGGAATACGCGTTGGACGTTTCAATGAGCAGCGCGACGGACTTTCTTGGAGACATCGAGTAAACTCTCGGCACAACAGAACGGACAGAAACTGCAAATTGAATGCAGACGTGTCACACCCAATGGTGAATTGCCTACAGAAGAGGCTCTGCACCCGTCGTGGGTATTTTCAATACTGACCGTTCCGGTAAAATATCACAAGTCTTTTGCGCAATTTCTCATGGTAGCCGACTCGATTGCGGTAGAACATATTAAGAATAGTTAGCAAATTGCTCGCACCTTCGTTCATCAGCTGGCAAGAGGAGCCAAAACGTGAGTCAAGTCAATATCGCCATGATTGGTCTGGGGTTCGGTTCTGAGTTCATTCCGATTTATCAGGCTCACCCGAACGCCAACGTCGCTGCCATCTGCCGCCGTAATGTCGACGAAATGAACAAGGTCGGTGATCAGTTCGGCATTGAAAAACGATACACAGACTACGACGCAGTGCTGGCCGACCCGAACATTGACTACGTCCACATCAACAGCCCGATCCCTGATCACGCATGGATGTCGCTTAAGGCTTTGGATGCTGGCAAGCACGTGATGTGCACCGTGCCGATGGCAACCACGATCGAAGACTGCCGAAAGATCGTTGAGAAGGTCAAAGAAACCGGGCTGAAATACATGATGGCCGAAACGGTCGTCTATAGCCGAGAATACCTGTTCATCAAAGAGATGTACGACAAGGGCGAACTGGGCAAGATCCAGCATCTGGCCGCTTCGCACCCTCAGGACATGGACGGCTGGCCGAGCTACTGGGAAGAAATGATTCCCATGCACTATGCGACTCACGTGGTCAGCCCATGTCTGGGACTGGTCGACGGCCTGGCCGAGTACGTCAGTTGCTTTGGTTCCGGAACCGTGCGAGACGATATTGCAAAGAAGTCTGGCAACAAGTTCGCTGTCGAAACCTGTCATATCAAGATTAAAGACACCGATCTGACAGCTCATATCTGGCGATTCCTGTACGATGTTGCTCGCCAGTATCGCGAAAGCTTTGACGTGTACGGCACGAAAAAGAGCTTCGAATGGACGCTGATCGAAAACGAACCTCACGTTATTCACACAGCCAAGAAGCCGGAACACGAGATCGCAGAAAAGATAGAAGTACCAGACTTTGCTCATCTGCTGCCATCGGAAATTCAGCGGTTTACTCAACCTGCAGAAATTCACGATACGGGACACCTAAGCTTCATTCAGGGCGGCGGCCACGGCGGATCGCATCCTCACCTGGTTCACGAAATGATCAGCGCGATCCTGGAAGACCGCGATCCAAAACCAAATGCCGTCACATCCGCCAACTGGACGTGCGTGGGCATCTGTGCTCATGAATCAGCCATGAAGGGCGGCGAGATTGTGAAGCTGCCTGAATTTACACTGGGGTAATTTCACTGCGGTGAATCAGACGGGCCCGAGGATTTGTTCCTCGAGCTTTCAGAACAGGAATCCAAGAGCAACCAGAATCATGGGCCTTAAGCAGATTGAAGTTGTCAGCGACGACATGGTGGCCATTCTGCGGGGAAAGACTCCCGCAGAACGCCTCGCTATGACTCACACGCTGTGGCGGACAGCTCGCAAAAGGCTCTACTATTCAATTAAGAGCCTGAACCCCAATTGGGATGAAGATCGGGTTTTGATGGAGACGGCTCGACGAATGCAAGGCTCGGAGCGAGCTGAATGAGCGGAACGTTTCCGGATGACCAGCACGATCTTTTGGAAGATGTCGCGAAACGGCTACATCAGATTGGCATCCGGTACTTCGTGACCGGTTCGCAGGCTTCAACACTGTACGGGGAGCCAAGGTTTACTCTGGATATCGACATCGTAATCGAACTGGCGAAGGAAAACGTTTCGCAGCTCATAGAGTTGTTTCGGTCGGACGAATTCTACCGAAGTGAATCTGAAGTCAGTGATGCGGTTGAGCGGTGAGGAATGTTCAATTTGCTTCAACCAACAACTGGCGGCAAAGTTGATTTCGTCGTTAATAAAGACAGTGAGTTCGACCGATCGCGGATGCTGCGAGCCCGATCAATCCCAATTGGAGAATTGGCGTTAGTGCAACGTTTGCTTCAGCTGAGGATGTGATTCTAAAGAAACTGCAGTGGTATCAACACGATAATTCAGACCGACACATCAGGGATATTGTTGGCGTTCTCAGAGTACAGGGGGACGCCATCGACACAATCTATGTTCAAGACTGGATACGTCAACTTGACGTGTCCGACGTCTGGAGCACCGTACTCGACACACTTTCAAGCTGACCTCGGAAGACTGCCCCATGACATTCAGAACTCAAATACTTAGCCTGTTGCTTTTCACGTCAGCATTCTGCACGCACCTAAGCGCCGCCGACCTGAACCTGCTTTTCATGGGCGACAACGGACATCATCGGCCTGAGTCACGGTTTCAGGAACTGGCTCCGGCGCTGGAAGCTCGCGGGATTCAGATGAAGTACACCGACCGCATGGAAGATCTCACGCCGGAAACCCTGGCGAAGTTCGACGGCTTAGTGCTGTATGCCAACATCGATCGCATTGAGGATGCTCAGGCGAAGGCTGTGTTGGATTATGTCGCCAGCGGAAAGGGGTTTATTCCTCTGCATTGCGCCACGTTTTGCTGGCGGAACAACAAGGACATCGTCGCTTTGATGGGTGGCCAGTTTCAACGACATGGCGGGCAGGTGTTTACCACCGTCATCGCCGAACCCAACCATCCAATCATGAAAGGTTACGGCAGCTTCACCAGCTGGGATGAAACCTACATCCATCATCTGCACAACACAAAAAACCGAACGGTACTGGAATACCGAATCGAAGGAGATCAGGCCGAAGGCAACGATCGCGAACCGTGGACGTGGGTGAGAACTCATGGCAAAGGTCGAGTCTTCTATACTGCCTGGGGGCACGATGAACGAACCTTCAATCAACCGGGTTATCACAACCTTGCTGAACGAGGCATTCGCTGGGCGTGCGGCGACGATCCATCCGTCGTGCCGGCCTTCATAGATGCAGACTCATTTGCGGTTCCGAAGATGACAGAGCTCACTAAAGATGTGACTCCCTTCGAATTCATCGACGTTGGTCCGAAGATTCCCAACTACACACCCGGTCGACAATGGGGCGTGCAGGGCAAACCCAAGACAACCATGCAATTGCCATTGTCGCCCGAAGAAAGCATGAAGCACTTTGTCACGCCCGAAGGCATGGCCGTGCGACTGTACGCCGACGAACGCAGCTTTCTGGCAAAACCAATTGCCATGAGCTGGGACGAACGCGGTCGTCTGTGGATTTGCGAAACCGTTGACTATCCCAACGAACTGGGCGGCAATCGAGACCGCATCCGCATTTGCGAAGATACAGACCACGACGGCAAAGCAGACAAGTTCACGGTGTTTGCGGAAGGACTCAGCATTCCCACGGCGATCGTCATCGTGCGAGGCGGAGCTGTCGTGCAAAACGGCACCGAAACCATTTATCTAAAAGACAGCGATGGAGATGATGTCAGCGACCAAAAGACAACGCTGATCACCGGCTGGGCTTTGGGGGATACTCACGGCGGAGTCAGTAACTTCCGCTACGGCCTGGACAACTGGATCTGGGCGATGCAGGGTTACAACAATAGCACGCCGCAGTACGACGGCAAGACGGCTCAGTCGTTCCGTCAGGGTTTCTGGAGATTCAAACTATCTCAGACAGATCCACCAAAAGTTACCGACCTGGAATTTGTTCGTTCCAGCAACAACAACACGTGGGGTCTGGGTATCAGCGAAGACGGTCTAATCTTTGGATCGACAGCCAACCGCAATCCCAGCATGTTTGTGCCAATCCCGAATCGTTATTACGAAGGTGTTAAAGGCTGGAGCCCATCAACTCTGGGATCCATCGCCGACACATTCCTGTTTGATCCGATCACCGAAAACGTGCGGCAGGTGGACCAGTTTGGTGGCTACACAGCCGGAGCCGGGCATGCTCTTTACACGGCCCGCACGTTTCCTCAGCAATGGTGGAACAAAACGGCGTTCGTCTGCGGGCCGACCGGCCATCTGGTCGGCACCTTCGTGCTGCGACGCGATGGAGCTGACTACAAATCCACCAGCCCCATCAACCTGTTGGCCAGCAACGATGAGTGGAGTGCTCCGATTATGGCCGAAGTTGGCCCGGATGGAGCCGTCTGGGTTCTGGATTGGTACAACTACATCATCCAACACAATCCAACTCCACAGGGTTTCGAAAACGGCAAAGGCAATGCTTACGAAAGCGACCTGCGCGACAAAAAGCACGGACGCATCTATCGAGTCGTGCCAACTGGCGACGAAGGCGATACGGTTCACCAATTCAGCAGCCTTGCCGACGCCACCAACGAACAGCTTGTCGAAGCCCTGAAGCACCCGTCGTTTATGTGGAGACTGCAAGCTCAGCGATTGCTGATTGAACGCGGGGCGAAGGATGTCGTGCCGCAACTGCTGGCGTTGCTGGCTGATGACTCTGTGGATGCGGTTGGTCTAAACGTTGGTGCCATCCATGCGTTGCACACATTGAAAGAGCTCGGAGTTATCGACGGCGACAAAACGGTTGCGGCCGCTGATCTCCATCGACCCCGTGTCGGTGGGATCCAGACTTCCCAGCTACAGCCAGCAATCCTCACAAACGGCAGACTCCACCGACCTCGTGTCGGTGGTGAAACGACTCATCGTTCAAAGGCGGAAGCCCGCCGTTCCACCGACACAGGGGCGGTGGAGACGTCAACAGCAGACGTAAACCACAGTAGCCATCAGTCGATCGACCACCGACGCGAGGTCGGTGGAGCAATCCTGACGTCTCTTCCGACCGCGTTGCATGCGGACGAGGCTGTACAATCGGCACTCGACAAGGCCCTGGCTCACGCATCGCCTGGTGTTCGACGCAATGCGATCGCTGTGTTGCCGAGTGACGAGCATGGTCTGGCAATGTTGCTGAAGCACCAGAACCTTTTCACCGACAAGGACGCTCAGGTTCAGTTGCAGGCGTTTCTGACTTTGTCAGACATGCCAGTGGGGAAAGATTCTGCCGCACCAGTCTTCAGCGTCGGCCCGGATGCCACAGACCCGTCGTTAATCGACGCAGTCACCGCAGCCGCAGCCGTTCATGCAGCAACAAACCTGAGTCGATTGACTCAGATCACAGAACAGCCGGGTGGCGTGGTGATGACGATGACATCTGATGCCAGCAAAAAGATTGCCGGGCGAGTTGCCGAACATGTGGCTCGTAGCCGCCCCGACGCCGCAACGCTGACCGCGGTAGTGAACGATCTTCGTCAGGCAGACGCGGCTCTTCGTAATTCGATTCTGGACGGACTGACCGCAGGGCTGCCGGCGAACTTCGAATTCACAACAACCGATGCCTTCGACGCCGCTTTAGTGAAGGCATTGAAAGAAGCAGACAGCGTTTCGAAAAGCAAGCTGGTTCGCTTGGGAGCTCAATGCGGCACCAAAGCACTGGATGCGTTTGCGGAAGAGATCGTCAAAACGCTGATGGCCGTTGTTGGCGACAATAATGCCAGCGATCAGAATCGAATCGCGGCCGCGCGGGATCTGGTCGGCTTCCGTCCGGACGACGCGGCCATCGTTGGCGAAGTCGTCGGACAATTGAATGCTCAAACGGCTCCGCCACTGGGCGCCGCTTTGTTGCAGGCCATTCAGGGCAGCAAGTCTGCGGCCGCCGGTGAAGGCATCGTCGAAGCCATGCCAACTCTGACGCCTCAACTGAAGTCCGCGGCCATTAGCACTTTGTTAAGTCGACCGGACTGGGCGAAGTCGCTGCTGGCTGGTATCGAACGTCGGGCCATCGATCTGTCCGATCTTTCGCTGGATCAAAAGCAGTCGCTGAGATCCTTCCCAGACAAAGCCATCAAAGAACAGGCCGAAAAACTGCTCGCCATGGGCGGTGGATTGCCAGATGCCAACCGTGATAAGGTGCTGCAGGCGTTGATGCATCTGTGCGAAGAAGAAGGCAACGTGGATGCTGGTCGCGAGATGTTCAAGAAGCACTGCATGAAGTGTCACAAACACGGCGAATTGGGCGACAAAAACATCGGTCCTAACCTGACCGGCATGGCCGTTCATCCCAAGGAAGAATTGTTAACGCACATCATCGATCCATCGCGCAGCGTCGAAGGCAACTTTCGTATCTACACCGTGGTTGATATTGATGGGCGAGTCCTGAACGGAATGCTGGCATCAGAAACAAAAACCAGCATTACACTGATCGACACCGAAGCCAAAGAAACCAGCATCCAGCGAGAAGACATTGACGAACTTGTGGCGTCAAAGAAGTCTGTCATGCCGGAAGGTTTCGAAAAGCAAATGACAGAAGCAGAACTGTCCAACCTGTTGGAATTTCTCACCAACAAAGGCAAGTACGTTCCTGTACCGCTGGATCGCTACGCCACCGCCATCAGCACAAAGGGACTGTTCAGCAACGGTGACAACGGTCCGGACCGCATGGTGTTCAGCGATTGGTCACCGAAGATGTTTGGCGAGATTCCGTTTCTGCTGACTGACCCAATGGGCAAGAGCAAGCCGAACATCATTCTGCTGTACGGCCCGAATGCAGCTCTGCCCGCCACCATGCCAAAATCGGTAACGTTGCCGTGTAACACAGCGGCGAAGACGATTCACCTGCTGGGTGGAGTCGGCGGTTGGAATTACCCGTTTAACAGCGACGAAACGGTTTCGATGATTGTCCGCCTGCACTACGCGGATGGCACTCACGAAGACCACGAACTGAAGAACGCCGTGCACATTGCCGACTACATCCGCAAAGTCGACGTGCCCGGCAGCGACTTCGCTTTCATGCTGGGCGACCAACAAGTGCGTCACGTCGCGGTCACTCCAAAGAAGGCCGACAAGATCGCCACGATTGAGTTGGTCAAAGGCCCGGATCGTTCGGCTCCGATTGTGATGGGGGTGACGATCGAACGGTAACAAGGTAAGGTCAGAACTCACGCAACGGCTCCAAGAAGCAAAGTAGCAGCAGTAACGACGACAATCCGATTTCTTCGTCACTCTGCGCCGTTGCGTGAGAATCCGTTCAGCGGACCACGCTTTTCGACATGCGTGGAAACTAGCAGTCAGGAATAGAGTTGGATGAACATCCTTCACTCCGGCGCCGCAACACGATGTAAGACTGGCTGGGGTCGAGGAGGCGCAATTGGCGGGAAGTTCACTGTCACAAACGATACGCTTCTGTTTGAACCCAATCAAATTTCCGGTGGTTCTGAAAAGTTCAGGGTTGAGATCGCTCAGCAGAACGTGCGAGACATCCATTGTTTCGATTTCTGCAAATTCCGGTGGCCAAGATGGCTCAGCTTTGCGAGCCCAAAGATCCAGGGAATCGTTATTGAGAGCATCGATGAAACCCAGCTGCACATGATCTCGCTGGATGTGCCCGTCGATCTGTTGGTTCAAAAGCTGAACGATATTCAAAAAAGGGTCTAATTCCGCGCCCTCACATCTCGATTCGCAGTTGTCACAGGGTTCGCTACACTGTGCGGTAGTTACTTCCCACTATCTTCCGCTTGTGGGCTTTGAGCCCAGTTGAATTCCATGTTCGAATGGACTCTGACATCCGCACTGTTCGCCGCGATTGTGGGTGGCGGCGTTGGTTTTCTTTCCGGCCTGTTTGGAGTCGGCGGCGGTTTTCTGCTGGTGCCGGTGCTAAACGCTGTTTTGGGAGTTCCCATGTCAATCGCGGTTGGTTCGACCGCGTGCTACACCATCGGACCGGCAACTGTGGCGCTGCTGTCAAGAAAACCGAAAGCAGGTTTCATTGAATTGCCTCTGATTTTATCGGGAGGCTTGTTTGCTGGAGTCTGGCTGGGCACTCGCACAGTGGCGAACCTGTCTGCCGCGAAAACGATTGATATCGGGGGGCATTCCATGCCAGCCCTGGATCTGATGGTGCTGCTAAGTTACGCGGTGTTGATGTCCGCAATTTCAGCCACTTCGCTGCTTGACGCCCTCAAGCCAACCCCCAGCGGCGGTGTGCGACGTCGAGGACTTTTAACGTCCGTTCAACTGCGACCGATGGCCAAAATCCCAGATCTCCGGCCCGGAATTTATTCCATTCCGCTGCTGGCGTGGACGGGCATGATGGTCGGTTTTTTATCGGGTTTTCTGGGGATGAGCGGTGGGCTGGTGCTGATTCCGGCGGCAATCTACCTACTGGGGCTGCGAGTTCACGACGCCACAACAGTGACGATTGTGATTGTCTGGATTGTGTCCATTCAATCAACAACGATGCACGCCTGGAACGGCAATGTTCAGCGTTCGCTGGTTGTAGCGTTGCTGGTTTGCGGCACAATAGGAGCAGCCATTGGGTCACAGGTGGCCGTTAAACTCAAGAGTTCACAGCTGAAACTCGGATTTGGGTTGCTTGTGCTGGTATCGGCCCTGATTGTGTTTGCTAAACTGGCGCTGCTGTGGAGCAATTCGTCGAATTAAGGGGCCTCAAGTGAAGGGGCCGCCAGTTGATGAAATGCTGCATAAAAGATCCTTAAGACTAATTCGCATACCAAGAACACGTTCGCCGCCAACCGCTGAGAGCGCAAGCCTGTGCCGATTGGCCTGTCCCCCCTGCTTCCGCAGACACGGCAAACGTGCTCCAAACATTTCCCTGGTATTCCCACGATTCCATTCGTGAACAAAGCAAGCTCATGCCTATCGATTTTCAGGACTGCCTGGTCCGCTATTCAAACCATGGAATTCAGTTCGACTATCCCGACATCTGGGCGATTGAAGAACAGGCGGCAGACGGAGACGTTTTAATTACCGTTTCCGGCAGTGAAACGTGTTTCTGGACTGTGCGGATCATGTCTTCTTGCCCGCCACCGCCGCAGGTTGTGGAATCGTGCGTCACGGCATTTGAAGAAGAATACGAAGACGCTGAAGTCGAACAAATCGAGGGGAAGCTTGCAGAAATGCCAGCTGTTGCCAGACATGTCACATTTTTCTGCATGGATCTGATGAACGCGGCCAACCTCCGCAGTGTCAGAACATCGGAATTTACATTGCTGGTCTGGTGGCAGGGAACTCACCATGAACTGGCTGAAAACCAGCCAATTCTGGATCACCTGACGCATTCTCTGCGATCGCAGCAGTTGTTGGACTGACAAGATCAGTTGCAACTACCATACAGCAGCCTCAAACTAACCAGCGTTACCGCTAAGCAGCGACACCGAAACTTCCATTCCTGAAAACCAGCTCAGACTTTCATGACTGCCGTCACTCACCCCAGCCTGGACGATTTTCAAAAGTACGCCCAAGAGGCGCGCTTTGTCCCCGTCTATCGACAGCTGACATCAGACACGCTGACCCCCGTTACCGCGTACCAACGCTTGTGCGACGGACCATGGTCGTTTCTGTTTGAAAGCGTGGTTGGTGGTGAGAAAGTCGGTCGCTTCAGCTTTGTGGGCAGCAATCCGTTTCTGTCCATTACTTCGTGGGAACACAAAGTTCAGCTACGCGAAGCAGACGGAAGCACAAAGGAATGGGAAAGCAAAGATCCGTTAAAGGATCTGGATGCTTTGATGTCAGAATACCACTGCGTCCACCTTCCCGAACTGCCGCGATTTTGTGGTGGTGCCGTTGGTTTCGCTGGCTACGACGTCATCAGATACACAGAACACCTGCCCAACATTCCTGAAGACGACCGCAAACTGCCAGACATGTGCTTCGCGCTGTACGACAGCATGGTTGTGTTCGACCACATTCGAAAAGTGGTTCTGGCCGTTGCCCTGGCCGACCTTAGCAAAGCGTCTCCGGAAGTCGCCAGAGCCACCGCCGAAAAACGGCTGGAAGCAATGTGCAACAAACTTGCGGAAGCCAATGATTCCGTCCACCTGACGGACATCGATCTCACAATCGAACCACAGCTGACACCGCCATCCAATTTCACTCAGCCCGAATTCGAAGGCGCTGTGGAAAAGTGTCGTGAATACATCAAAGCGGGCGACATTTTTCAGGTGGTATTCAGCCAGAGACTGCGACACGAAAGCCGTGCCAAACCACTGGACGTGTATCGTTCTTTACGAATGGTAAATCCCAGCCCATTCATGTTTCTTCTGCAAACCCCGGAACTGCATCTGGTTGGCAGTTCTCCGGAAATTATGGTCCGAGTCGAAGATGGGGAAACCACAATTCGACCTCTGGCGGGCACTCGACGCCGCGGCGTGACCGAGCAGGAAGACAAGGAACTGGCGGCCGAACTGCTGGCAGATCCTAAGGAACGAGCCGAGCATGTGATGTTGATCGACCTGGCTCGCAACGATGTTGGGCGAGTCGCCAAATTTGGCACGGTTGAGTTGAGCGATGTGATGGTTGTGGAACGCTACAGCCACGTTATGCACATTACATCCAATGTTGTCGGCCAGCTGCGAGAAGGACTCTCGCCAGTCGAAGCACTGCGAGCAGGACTTCCCGCTGGCACAGTTTCGGGAGCTCCCAAAGTGCGAGCGATGGAAGTGATCGACGAAGTTGAACCGCACAAACGCGGCCCATACGGTGGAGCCGTTGGTTATATCGATTTCACCGGCAACATGGACACATGCATTGCTCTTAGAACACTGGTGATTCACAACGGCGTGATTGACATTCAAGCGGGAGCGGGCATCGTCGCCGACAGCGTGCCGAAACTGGAATACGAAGAAACGCTGAATAAAGCTCGAGCAATGTTGAAGGCAATTTACGTCGCAGAAACACAACTGTCCGATTCATAAACAATTAGCGACAAAGAAACTGCCAATCGAAACGAACACGGCTTTCACGTATAGACTTCTTAAAGCAGCAAACTTGTTCACGTTGAGTCAAGTTTTTTGGGCGACGTAGTCGCGTTTCTGAGCGGTAGCTCAAATGGTCTGAGGCACAGCCTCGTTAGAATATTCGAAACCGATGCTTTCATCATGGGATCAACTTAAAGGCCACAGTGAACAGCGCGAGCTGTTTCGGCGATCTCTGGAACTGGGCCGCCTGTCGCACGCATACGTTTTGGCCGGACCAGAAGGCATCGGAAAGCGTCAGTTCGCTCGCCTGCTGGCACAATCCGTTTTCTGCCGAAATCACGAACTGGCAGAACTTCAGATCTGTGGCGATTGTCGAGCGTGCCGAGCGTTCGCTGTAAACGCGTGGCCGGATTACATTGAAATCGGTGTTCCGGAAGGCAAGAACACCATCCCCATCGCACTCATCGCTGGCGAAGACGGCAAGCGTGGTCGAGAAGGTTTGTGCTACGAACTTTCAATGGCACCACAGGCGTCCGATCGACGCGTGGCCGTAATTAACGACGCTGGCCTGATGAATACAGAGAGCGCCAATGCCCTGTTGAAAACTCTGGAGGAGCCTCCAGCCGATTCACTGATACTTCTGGTTTGCGACAACCCGGATACACTGCTGCCAACCATTCGCTCTCGCTGCCAGATCATCCGATTCTTCCCGATGTCTGCCGATGACGTGAAGCAGATTCTGTTGCAGGAGGAAATCGTTGACAGCGAAGAAGAAGCTGCTTCCATAGCTGCATTGTGCGAAGGCAGTCTGGAAATCGCTCGTCAGTTGCTCAACCCTGATTTACGAAAACTGAAGTCGTCCGTCGCAAAACACCTCAGCCAAATGGAAGCAATGAAGCCGCTGAAAATCGCGGCGTCTGTGATTGAGGGGATTGAGGAAATGTCGTCCAGCACCGCAGAACAGCGTCAAAACGCTCAATGGCTGTTGCGATTTGTTGCCGATGCGATTCAGGATCGCCTGAAGGGGCTGGCTCACGGCGACCTGGCCGATCCGTTGACGCAAAAATTGGGGGCACGCAGTGGAGTCGATTTGCTTGCACCAATGCTGGAACGCACAATTGCAGCATCGCGGCAGATCGACGGTTCGTCACCCGTAAAACTGGTGCTGGAAGCACTCTTCGACGACCTCGCAAAACTATTCCGAGTGGCAGCGAAACGATAGAGCAGGGCGGAAAACAGAAAAACGGCGTTGCAGAAAAACCGGGCTGTGCAATTGGCCGTTGCTGCAAGTTCCTTCCCATCGCGGCTTTCTGATGGCTATACTGGCAACCCAACGCATTCCCTTCTTCAGTAGTTCGCGCCCCAATGTCCATTGATACTCAGGAATTCTCCTCAGCCAACGAAACTTCCGACACGATGAAATTCGTCGTGCGGTATGGTTCCATGCGACATCTGGGCGAATTCATTGCCAAACGCCAGCATTCCATTCGACGAGGCGACGACGTCATAGTCAGGTCCGATCGCGGTGCTGAATTTGGCATAGTACTTTGTGAATCGACAGAGAAAACCAACAGCTATTTGGGAGACAACGTCCGTACCGGCAGAATTCTGCGACTGGCGTCCGACGAAGATCGCCGCTCACTGGATGAAGTTGCCAGTCGAGAAAAGATATTCTTCACCGAAAGTCAAAACATGATCAACGATCGCAAACTGCAAATGCAGCTTGTGGACGTTGAACAGGTTTTTGGCGGTGAACGAATTATCTTCTATTACCTCGCGGAGAAGCGAGTCGACTTTCGCGAACTGGTCAAAGGCATGTCGCGAGAATTTAATACTCGCATCGAAATGCGGCAGATCGGCGTTCGCGACGAAGCGCGACTTCTTGCGGATTACGGAGACTGCGGCAAACCGGTATGCTGTAACACGCACCTGCAGGAGATGCCTCCGGTCTCCATGAAGATGGCCAAGCTGCAAAAGGCAACGCTGGATCCAAACAAGATTTCCGGCCGCTGCGGACGCCTGAAATGCTGTCTTCGCTACGAATACGACACTTACGAAGCTCACCGTAAAGAACTGCCGAAGATCGGCGCCACTGTCATTACTCGCGAAGGGCAGGGCCGTGTAATCGCGCAGGAGTTGCTGGTTCGTAAGCTGTTGGTAAGTTTTGACGACGGTCGACGCGTTATGACCGATGAGTCCGAAATCGTCACTGTCGTTTCTCGCGGAAATCGCGGCAGAAAAGACACGTCAACAACCGAACCAGATGAAAATAAAGAATAGACACTTCTGTCTGACGTCGGCTCGCGGTAAGATGTCGACACTTGATGCAATTTCGCCTCAGATTCTTCCCCGGGCTGAGACTTCCCAGAATGACTACTGCACGCAAAACAGCGTTGTCGCGTACTTATCATAAGAACGCCTACCAATTCGTTTTCGCAGCGCTTCGCCATGCTCAGGAAAATCTTGGCAGAGACCGCAATAATAACAGCACCGGCCATGTTTCCGGACGTGAATTGCTTGAAGGCGTTCGAGAACTCGCTCAACAGCACTACGGTCTGATGACAGTGTCAGTCTTCGCCAAATGGGGAATTCACTGCACTGAAGACTTCGGTAAGATCGTGTTCGAACTAATCGAATCCGGTGAAATGAAAAAGACAGACGACGATCACCTGGAAGATTTCGTCGACCTGTACGATTTCAAAAAGGCATTTGTCGAAGACTACATCGTCGATACCGCAAAAGCCTTCAACAAGGCTTAGTGGATCAGGCGGAGCCTCTTTGACCAGTGCCACTCAGACCGGTCGAAGGCTTCCTCCGTGTCGCCCGTTTTACACGCAGCCAATGGCTGCGCTCTCCCCGACAGCGCAGCTGACCGAATTCTTGTTCGACCTGAATTTCCACTGGCAAGATCCTTCGCGTTTGAGCCGAAACAGTCAGCATTGCCCTGTGTCAAAACTCGCAGCTTTGCGTGAATATCCGGCCTCAAAATTGCTCAATCAAGAGCAAAAAAAAACAGTGTGCGTGCGAATAGTTTTTTCGCAAAAGCGTCCAATTGCTGACACCTCGCATGAATTCAGATAGACTTTGCACATTCGCACAAGCACTGAATTCTTTTATTTGCGTCAACTCGTCGAGGGTCACAGATGAACTTCCGTACTTCGCTTGCCGTGTTCTTCACAGCAGTCGCATTTTCAGCAACAACTGCCGCTGACAAGGTTGAACCTCTAAAGGGGCTGCTGATAACCGGTGGTTGCTGCCACGATTACGAAAATCAAAAGCGAATTATCACTGAAGGACTTAGCCAACGAGTCAACATTGTTTGGGATGTTGTGCATGAAGGCGGAAGCGGCAAAGACCACAAGGTGTCCGTTTATGGCGACACCGGTTGGGCGAAGAAGTACGATGTCATTTTTCACAACGAATGTTTCGGTGGTGTGACCGACGACAAGTTTGTCGAATCCATCGCCGCTGCCCATCACGAAGGTGTGCCCGCAATTTTTGTGCATTGCAGCTTGCACAGCTATAGAAACGCAGCCGTGGGAGCTGACGCCTGGCGAGAACTAATCGGAGTTACGTCACGCAGCCACGAAGCAAAGCGGTCCGTGAAGGCAATTACAGTTAACGGCGAACATCCGGTAATGACTGGCTTTCCTGCGGAGTGGCAGTCACCAAACGGTGAACTTTATAAAATTGAAAAGGTGTGGCCAAACTGTATTCCATTAGCAGAAGCGTATGGCGAAGACACAAAGAAAAACCACATCGTGATCTGGTTGAACACGTTCGGGAAAGCTCGAATTTTCGGCACATCGTTGGGCCATCACAACGAAACGATGAACAACGAAGTTTGGTTGGATCTTGTTTCTCGCGGACTGCTTTGGAGCGTTGATCGACTTCAACCAAACGGCAAGCCGTTACCAGGGTTCGAAGGTTCTGGCGTAAAACCCATCGTAATCGAAACAGTTGACGCATCAAAACCGACTCCTGACCCGAAGTTTTCGAACCCCGCCAAGAAACAAAAATAACGTTTCTGCATCGCAGATGACGGAAGAACGATGAACTGGCCCCTTGTTTCGAAAATGCTCGGACATCTGTCACTGCTGATCGGCGGTGCCATGATTGTTGCATTACCATGGTCGTTTCCGATGTTCGGGCAGGCGGTCTCGTTTGAACGTCAGTCATTCATCGGCGTGCTGGAATCGATCGGCATTTCTGTTGTTGTCGGGTTGATGCTTCAGTTCGTTGGTCGCAACGCAAAAGATTCGTTGCTTCGAAAAGAAGCACTTGCGGTGGTTGGTTTGGGTTGGGTGTTGTCCGGAATTCTTGGCGGGCTACCCTATTTACTGACGCCAACATATCGTGTTGAAGGTGTCAGCCTTAGCGTCCCCGATGCCATGTTTGAATCCGTCTCCGGATTCACCACCACGGGTGCATCAATCCTGACTCAATTGGAAGTTCCCTTGGGTATTGCCGATTGCGAAGCTGCCGCGAATGATGGACTGATCGCCTACATTCCCCGAAGCGTGCTGTTTTGGAGAAGCTTCACCCACTGGTTGGGCGGAATGGGCATCATTGTTTTGTTCGTTGCCATTCTTGGTCAACTGGGAGCTGGCGGCAAAGCTTTGATGCGACGTGAAGTTCCAGGCCCTATTGCAGACAGCGTGAGACCACGAATTCGCGAAACCGCGATGTTGATGTGGACCATCTATCTAAGCTTCACGGTGCTGATGACAATCGTCCTGTGCGGGCAGGGAATGAGTGTTTTTGATTCGCTGTGTCATACCTTCGGAACTTTGGCAACAGGCGGCTTTAGTACTCGGAATGCCAGTGTTGGAGCATTCAACAACGTTGGCATGGAAGTGACCATTACCATCTTCATGATTGCGGCTGGCACAAACTTCAACCTGTATTACCTGCTGCTGCGAAAAAAGGAAAGGCAGGGCGGCAAACCGATAACTCGCCTGGGTGCGTTTTTTTCCGACCCGGAATTCAGAGCCTATCTGTGTATCATCGCAGTGACCACCATTGGACTTTCAGCAATATTGCTGATGGAAAAAACGTACGCAACAGCCGGAGCCAGCCTGCGACATTCACTATTCAATGTGGTTGCCGTAATGACAACAACTGGATTTGGCACAGAGGATTTTGCAAAGTGGCCGGAATTCAGCCGTGCGATTCTTCTGCTGCTGATGTTTGTCGGCGGTTGCAGTGGTTCAACAGGAGGTGGAGTGAAGGTGATTCGCTTTCTGGTGTTGTGGCAGGTATTAAAGTTGGAAGCGGATCGAGCATTTCGACCAAACCTGGTGAGACCGCTGCGGCTGGCTGGCAGCCGTATGGACGAATCAGTCGGACGTGACGTACTGGTTTATTTCTGCCTGATCGCAATGATCTTTTCCACCAGCTGGGCAGGACTTATAGCCATGGAACCCGCGGATCAATGGGCGGGAGAAACGTCGGCCGAAAAACTTACAGACTGTGCAGGAGCTGTCGCCGCCACACTTAACAACATCGGCCCAGGCTTGGGTATTTGCGGCCCGCACGGAAACTACACGGCGTTTTCGGAGTGCAGCAAGTTGCTGCTGACTCTGCTGATGTTACTTGGCCGACTGGAACTGTTTGCCATCATCGTCTTGTTCATGCCCGGATTCTGGAAGAACCAATAAGGCAGACTGCGAAATGACTGCAGCAGCCCCTTTGGCATTGTTGCTCCGGCAGGAAGAAACTGTTTCCGGCCAATTGCAATGAAAGCTTGCAGTGACGACCTTTTAAAACCAGCAGACCACCACACTCCCAAAACGAATTTGTAAGCGAACAAACCGGGCAGCGAGCTCATGACCTCCAGGCCAGAACTTTCCACCACTGACGATGCACGGCCAAATGGAACACAGCGAGTGATCCTGCTGGGTGCCAGCAATATCACTTTGGCGTGGCCCCGAATCATGGCGCTTATCCAATCAGGTTTTTCCAGGTCGGTGGAAGTCTACACCGCACATGGCATGGGCCGATCGTATTGTGCAGAACGTAGTGGATTCGCATTTCGTCAGCTTCCGGGCATACTGCGTTCTGATCTGTGGAATGTACTGCCGCAAGGTAACAACAACGATCCGCCGCCGACTGCACTGATTACGGACCTGGGAAACGATCTCGTCTATGGCAGTTCTCCCGAAGAAGTGGCCGCAGCAACGGTTGAAACGGTGGAGCGAATACGATCGTGGAACAGCGAATGCCGCATCGCCATGACGCGTCCACCAGTTCATTCCGTTAACACATTGGGCAGCATTCGATTCATGGTTTGCAAAGCGGCCTTGTTTCCGTTTTCCGGCTTAAGACTGCCTGCCGTAAAAACTGCGACATTGGAATTGGATCGCAAAATTGTCGAACTCGCGGATCGGCTTAGCATTCCACTTACAGCTACAAATTCTGACTGGTATGGTCTTGACCCAATTCACGTGAAGCGAAGTCGTCAGACCGAAGCATTCAGCAAATACTTCGAACCGTGGAGCCTGCCTGAAAACAACGACAGCAATCCCCCAAACAGGCGCCCGCTTAATGGCCTGACTTTCAGACCAACCGCCAGGTTACGTTGGGTATGGGGAACAGAAAAGCAAACTCAGCAACCCGTTTTAACGGACGGCGGCTTCTCAGTCTTTGCCTTTTGACTTTGCAAAGCGGCAGAGCAAGAGTTCCGTTTGTCTTAATCAGCAGCTTGAATTGCCTTCCCGGTGTTCAAAACCGGTGTTCAAAACGGTCACGCACCAATCTGCAATATGGACGTCATTCTTTACATCAAACAAGACGCTGTCGATGCCCGCTTCCATCATTGTTGGCAGCAGCGTTTCGTGCTTTGCAGAACAAATCGCCAACAGCGCCGGACGCTGCGGCCAGCGAGCAAGCCGCGCCAGCATATTGAAGCATTCTCGCTCGACACCCGAAAAAAACAGGATCGCTCCAACGGTGTAACGAGCCTCACAAAGCATTAAGGCATCACGAGCCGTCTGGCACGATTCGAATACTGGCGAACCGGCATTGCTCAATTTGCGCCGCGTGATCACATCGTGAACCTGAACCCCAATCGCGGGTGCCCATCGTCCTGACGGATCAAGTACGACGAACCTCCGCTCAGTCCAGTTGGGCAAAAATTCTTCTGCCGTCGGTATGTGAACTTTCACGTCTGACACGTCAAACCTTATGTCGAATTCTCTGAAACGTGTAAGTATGTTACTATCCGCCAACAGTAAGTCACAGACAAATGCAAAGACATTTGCCTGACAATGGTTTCGACCTTGCCCCAATGGCATGGCATGCGAAAGAACGTGGAGAGTTCTAATCGCCGAGCCGCTCCGTTGTCACTACGGCCAACATGCGAGGATTTTTTTTTAAGTAAGACCCTAACGAGGCAGTGCCTCAGACCATTCGAGCTACAGCTCGGAAACGCGGCTACGTCGCTCAGAAAACTTGACTCAACGTGAACATGTTCACTGCGATAAGGAGCCTAATATTTCTTTTTGCACGAATCGTCATCGACCGCGACTTTGCAATGAGGTGATGACGGACACCAAAGGGTAAACTCAGTTGTAAAGTTTCCCCCATTCCAACACACCACGTCACTCAAGCTGCCAAACTTTCCCCACTCTGATCTTATGTCCGAAGCCTCAAACCAACAGAAATCGGACACCCAGCAAACGGGAGAAATGGCCTCGTCGTCTCCTCCTGCCAACAAACCGGCTGCCGCCGCCATCGATGCCGGCACACCGGTTACCAGCACTTTGTCCGTTCCTGTTGATGAAGCACAACTGGCTTTGGCGCAGTTGGAAATCGACATTGCGAACCGCATGACGTGGGAAGCGGAACGTCGCAGAAAACGAAGGCGTTTAAGAACCTGTCTGATTCTGTTTTTGTTAACGTTCGCCAGTACGACAATTGTGGGAGCCGACTTTTGGCCTGTGGAAATCATTTCAGGCTTCTTCAACGCCAAGTCAGAAGCTCGCATCCTGAAAAACCTGGATTACATCTGGCCCGTCGCAACCAACGGCACGTCAACTCTGGCAGATCGATTTTGGCAGTCTATTAAACTGGGCTGTACTTACAGTTGTCCGCTTATGCTGATCCTTGTGTCTCACGAAATGGGCCATTACCTGCAGGCCGTGCGTTATCGAGTTCCCGCTTCACTTCCGTTTTTTATCCCTTTACCTTTGCCACCGCTCGGAACCATGGGAGCTGTCATTTTGCAGGGTAAAGGAGCGGCGGATCGGAAGAAAATGTTCGATATCGCTGTCAGCGGACCGATCGCCGGACTGGTGGTTACATTTCCAATTCTGTACTTCGGCATCAAGACGTCGCAATATGCGTACCCCGGCTACTTTATTGAATACGAATTTGGTCAACCGATCCTTCTGAAATGGCTGATTACGGCCATTCACGGCCCCGCTCCGGCAGGCATGGTGTTCGAATGGAACGGATACGCCAAAGCCGGTTGGGTGGGCGTATTTATTACAGCGATGAACCTGCTGCCAATCGGACAACTGGACGGCGGACACCTGATGTACACATTGGTCGGTCGCATCGCTCACTGGATTGCGTGGGGGCTGATCTTGTTTGCGGTTGCAGCAATGATCTACGGAGAACATTACTCATACGTACTGCTGCTGATTCTGCTGACACTTACCGGTCCACGTCACCCACCGACTGCCGACGATTCTGTGCCGATCGGCTGGAGACGCCATTTGCTGGGCTGGTTGACTCTAAGTTTCCTAATCATCGGCTTCACACCTCAGCCAATTATCATTCAGGATCGACGCCCAGACCCAGCAGCGATTTCCAACGCAATTGAAGCCGTTGAAAACTGGGACTGGGCCGATTGGGAATCTCTGCAACCCGACGAACCAAACCCCGAATAGGCTATCGATCGAAGATCTGTCCAGCAGCACCCATTTGTTCTCCACAGTACATGCAATTTGGTCGGCGAGAGTTCACAGGCCGATTGCACTTACCGCACTCCACGATGGTGGCCCTTAGTCGACCATCCAGCTTTCCATCACGCAAGTCAATTTCCTGCATGCGTTCAACGATGTCATCCTGAGTCAGAGTGGTGGTTTCACAAAGCAATTCCCAAAGTGACTGACACCCCAAAGCCAACCCATCAATCCGCGATTCCAATCGACGAACATCGTGTTCCAGTGGTCGAGTTCTGCGATCAACCGCATTTGCCGTGCGCTCAGCAGACTGAGCGTGTCGCGCCGCATTGGTGATGGCCGACATCTGATACATTTCCCAAAACATGCTGATCTCCTGACAACAAACTGACAAGGGCTTCACCCTTGCCCCAATGGCGTGGCACGTAGAAAGACGTGGGGCGTTCGAACCGCAAAAACGCTCCTTTGTCGCTTCCACCAATGTGCGCATGCAAATTAAGTAAGACCCTAAAGCCAACGAAACGGAGTCATCAGCGGATCACGCAACTCGGCAAGAATCGACCTTACGATCGCGAATGTCGAGCCTGCCTTGAAGGCAGTAACTTCTCAACATCTGCAACTTCGTGCGGAGCAGCAAGTTCGAACGGTCGCAAAAAAGCGGGCTTGTCTTTTCTGCCGCCAAGAACATAGTCAGACCAGATGGCGACAGCAACGCGTTGCCCATCGCAATGCAATTCGTCCGTCAGGAACGTGAATAAAATCTCAGCCAATTTTCCGAGTGGAATACCATGAGTTTTCTGCTCGCGTGCGAACAGCCAATCACTGAACTGCAAAAAACGACCAAATGCAGAATGACCATCCGCCCACATCAAAGGGTATGTCCTGGAAAAGTTTCCACTGTTTGCAACCAGATCCCAGTACCGAGCGAATCTGCGGAGCCGATGGACCGTATCAAAATCAAGCAATCGGTTGCTAAGAATTTCAAACGGAGGATGACCACTGTAGACCATTTGCCATTCCTGATCATGGCGGGTTATCGGCGTGCCCTTGAGTCGTTTCAAGATTCCTACCTGAATTTCCTGAGGTTGCAGTGCCTCCAGACGATCAAAGCCTAAGGCGAGACTTTCAATCGATTCTCCAGGCAGACCGATAATTAAATCCGCATGAATATGAACGCCTGTCTGCTGTTTCAAGAATCGAAAATTATTTTCCAGCTGCTGGTTATCCTGTCGCCGACTGATCAGCTCACCAACATCGTCGTTGAAAGTCTGAACACCAATTTCGAACTGCAGAACGCCTTCAGGAAACTTCGCAATCAACTCTCGCAGTGATTCGGGTAGCCGATCCGGTATCATTTCGAAGTGCAGAAACAATCCCGGTCGCATTCGCTCCAGAAAATACTGCAGGATTGCAGTGCTGACACGCATGTTAAGATTGAACGTTCGATCCACAAATTTGAACTGCTTTGCTCCACGATCAAGCAGCCCCTGCATCGCATCCAGAAACTCATTCAGATCAAACATCCGCACCGGAATGTCGAGCGCAGACAGACAAAACTCACAAGTGAAGGGGCAGCCGCGAGAAACCTCTACATAGATAACTCGTTGAGCAATGTCTTCATCAGAATACAAATGGTAAGGCAACGCAACGCTGTCCAACGCTGGCACGCCTCCGTGAATCACCATTGGCCCCGCGGTTGAATCTGGATCGCAGACAAGTTCGTCAGCTGCCATCAACAATGAAGTTGAATTGCTGGCAATATTGTTATTCTGCCGCAACAGCTTGCCGCACAATTCAGGAAATGCACGATCCGCCTCGCCCGTGACAACAAAGTCGGACAGTTGCACAATCGGCTGCCCATCGATTTCGTAACTAACTTCCGGGCCACCCAGTACGATCACAATATCGGGCCGAACTCGCTTCAAGTCGGCGACTAACTGAGTTGCGGGTTCCACATTCCAAATGTAGACACCAACACCAACGATTCTGGGATTGTGTGAAAGGATCTCAGCAATCATATCGACAGACCGATCGCCGATACCGAACTCCAGCATGACCGTGGAGCCCTGAAGTTCGCCCATATTCGCCATTAAGTAGCGCAGCCCAAAGGAACTGTGCCAGTATCGAGCATTCAGAGTTGTCAGGACGATGTCTGGCATAAAACCAGCGGTCAGTTCTTAAAGGATTAGATGCGAGTCAAAAACAGTCCTCGCAAAGCTTGCGTCTCTTTTGTGGTAGGCAGTCAACAGCGTGCGAGCCCTGCGACAACCCGGTACCGGACACAAAAAAAACTCTGCGTGAAACACGCAGAGTTTATCATTCATCTTGAACAGGTCTCTGGCGAAATCACCTGCAACCTGGTTTTCGTCGTGATCCGCGTCACGATTCGGAAGCAACTGTCGGAACCGGCAGAGCACTCAGGCCAATGCCCGAATAGTGAAATCCGCGTTTCGCCATTTTCTTGCGGTCATACAGGTTGCGTCCGTCGAAGATTACCGGTGACTTCATTTTCAACTTGATGTAGTCGAAATCGGGATTTCGGAATTCATTCCACTCAGTAACAATCGCCAACGCGTCGGCTCCATCGCAGGCGTCGTAATGGTGATCACAGAAAGTCACCTGATCGCCTAGTTCGGCTTTAACATTTTCCATGGCGACAGGATCAGACGCCTTCACCAATGCACCAGCCTTCAGCAGACTGCGAATCAGTACCAGCGATGGAGCTTCACGAATATCGTCGGTTCGAGGCTTGAACGACAGCCCCCAAACGGCAACCGTCTTTCCGGATAGATCACCACCAAAGAAGTCATTCAGCTTGTTAAATAAAACGTTCTTTTGCTGATCATTTGTTTCGTCAACGGTGCGAAGAATACGAGGACTGACTCCATTGTCCGAAGCCACAGCCGCAAGTGCTCGTACGTCTTTGGGAAAACACGATCCGCCATACCCAACGCCTGGAAACAAAAACGAAAAGCCAATACGAGCGTCGTGTCCTATGCCTTTTCGCACTTCATTGATATCAGCATTCACTTTTTCACAGATGTTCGCAATCTCGTTGATAAAGCTGATCTTTGTCGCCAGCATGCAGTTGGCCGCGTACTTGACCATTTCCGCGCTTTCAATCCCCATGGAAATGAAAGGCTTTTCCGTTCGCAGAAACGGCTTGTAAAGTTCCTGAACGACATCAGCCGCTTCTTCATCGTCAACTCCCACGACAACTCGGTCGGGCTTTGTGAAGTCATCAATCGCGGCACCTTCCTTCAGGAATTCCGGATTGGACGCCGAATAAAACGGAGTGTCTGTTTTCGCCTGAATCCATTCTCGCACTCGCCGATTCGTTCCGACTGGCACGGTGCTTTTGCAAATCACAACGGCGCTAGGCTCAAGGTACGGAGCCATAGACTCCGCAGCACTTTGAACGTACTTCAAATCGGCAGCACCGTTGTCATCCTGAGGAGTACCCACGCAAATGAAGACGCACTTCGCTCCCGTGATGGCTTCTTCATAGCTGGTCGAAAACGTCAGACGTCCGGAAGCGGAGTTGCGTTTTACCAACTCAGTCAGACCTGGTTCGTAAATCGGTATACCACCATTATTCAGTAGATCAACTTTCTTCTGATCTACGTCCAGGCACGTTACTTCGTTGCCACTTTCAGCAAAGCAGGTCCCGGTCACGAGCCCAACATAGCCCGTGCCAATCATTGTGACTTTCATCTGCAATCCTAACAAGGGCTTCGCCCTTGACCCAATGGCGTGGCATGCGAGAGAACGTGGAAAGTTCTAATCGCCGAGCCGCTCCGTTGTCGCTACGAGAAAGATGCGTGCACCGTGCCCACATCATTTTAAGGAAGACTCAAACAAGGGCTTCGCCCTTGCCCCAATGGCGTGGCATGCGAAAGAACGTGGAAGGTTCCAATCGCCGAGCCGCTCAGTTGTCGCTACGAGAAAGTTGCGTGCACCGTGCCCGCATTGTCCGGAATAAGACACTCATCAGCGTCTATCAACATTAGTAAAACAGTATCCACTTACCTGTCAGCGATTTGAGTTCGAAGTGATCGTTCGGTTAAATTCGGCGTCCACATCAGACAGCACCTTATCAAGCTTAGGCAATCCACCACGACGCAACTCCCTTTGGCCGGAATGATAGTTTCGAGTTGCCTCTTTCAGATAGACCGGTCGGCATCGAACCTGGTCGTAAATTCGAATTACGTATTCGCCAAGCACACTAATTCCAAATGCGTTTAACGCTCCAAAAAACGATGCCGTTATGATCATTGACGTCCAGCCCGGAATAGCCAACCCGGTCATCGTCTTGTGATACAACACAAACGCCACTGATGCACCGCACACCAGACATGACATGCCAGCAATGAAGTAGAACAGGGTTAATGGGAAAGATGAAAATGCAAAAATGGCGGTTTTGGCTAATCTAAACAAGCCTGACAGCGAAACTCGCGGTTGCTCATCATGGCGAGCCAGCCGCTCAACCGGAACGCCTTCCTGTCGAAATCCCGTCCAACTACGAAGCCCCGGAAAGTAGCGTTCGCGTTCTCCCAGACTCAGCAATGCCGTCACAACACGTCGATCCATCAAGCCAAAATTCCCAGCATCAGCTGGCATGGCGCTATCTGCGACGGCGTTTAGAATTCGATAAAAACCATAGAACAAGAATCGCTTCGGCAGCGATTCTTTCCGATTGAAGCGTTGAGCGTACACGACGTCGCAACCGATTTCCCACTTATCCAGAAACTGCACAATCGCTTGCGGATCGTCCTGTAAATCAGAATCCATCACGACCACAACGTCGCCGGAAGCGTGTTCCATCCCGGCATGCAACGCTGGTTGATGCCCAAAATTTCTAGCCAGATGAACAACGACAATCCGCTCATCCTGAGCGGCCAGCTGATCCAGCATTTCACGACTGCCATCTGACGAGCCGTCGTTGACATAAACGATTTCAAACGATGCCGCCGCAACGTCAAGCACGGCTTTCAGCTTGTCGGTAAGTTCCTGCAATACTGCCCCTTCGTTATACACGGGCAGCACGGCCGAAACACAAATCGAAGACCGACTTCTAATTGACTCGTCAATGGCCGTAATCATTTGCGAAGTACTCCAGCCAGCGATAGTCCCGCTGGAACCGGCAACTTGTTCATGCACCAACGTTCAGCTTTGGCGGCGTTGATCAATGCGTTGTTTGTGAACGAAGAGACTTCCGGAAAATCCGGGTGTTCGCGTTTTGGAAAGATCTTCTCCCAACTGCGAACGGCGACTGCGGCTGGCAGGGTAAAGCTGTTCC
Source organism: uncultured Planctomycetaceae bacterium (assembly GCA_937916515.1). Classification (GTDB taxonomy): domain Bacteria; phylum Planctomycetota; class Planctomycetia; order Planctomycetales; family Planctomycetaceae; genus Fuerstiella. The sequence goes on from CALFSX010000145.1 coordinate 42,184, forward strand.
AGTGATTCATCCACTGAACTCGAAAACCGGCGCCCGCTGCCTGCTTACGAAATTCGCGAGTCGTATATCTTCGAAAATGCCCCAGCTGTTCGTCCCAACGACTGTACAGCCATGGACAGGCTGGCACCGTTAAAACAACGACACCACCATCCATCAACGCATTGTGCATGTGCTGTAATGCCAGAACCGGATGTTCTATGTGTTCCAGAACATCCAGCAGTACAATCGCATTGACACTGTTATTCTCGACTGGCCACGGCTGTTCAAGGTCATGCACGTGAACATCATCAATGCCACGCCCACGCACATGAGCGACTGATTCGGGCATAAGGTCCAACCCGGTAACTTCGTAACCGAGCTTCTGAAACTCAATCAAGTTGCGACCAGAACCAATGCCACCTTCCACAAGTCTGCCAGGAGCAGGACAGTACTTGTTAAGCAGCCTCACCGCCAGTTCACGCTTTGCCACGTGCCACCAGTAAGTTTCTTCCAGGTCAACAAGTTGTTGCAAATGACTGGCGTCCATAAGCCGAGCGTTTCCAGGGTTATTCCGTCACGACAAGCGGCGAACAGAATTGGGAGGGAATCGAATTTATGTATTGCTGCAGGATCGTGCAATGTGCACGCGTTGCCCGCATATTTTTCATGAAGACAACGAAGCGTTATTAAGAATCAGTTAGAACCAACGGCGAACCTTCCGCTTTGATGGCTGCAGAAACCTATCACGAAAACCGGATGAAGGTCTGCGAAGTCTGCGTCGACGAATCGGCTGGTAGCGATTGTCTGGAATTTGTGTCGATACTGACGATCGTGTTGATTTTTCGAAACGTCCTGCACATCCGATACGGCTGCCAGCAGCTCAGCAGAAACGATAAGCTGCTCAGGTTGTGCGTTCGTAGCACCTGCATATTCAATACAAACGTACTTCACTGAATCAACGATCAGTGGCAGATCGCAAACTTTGATGCGCTATTCCACCGCCAGTCAGCCGGCGACTGATACTAAAACCACAGTACACAACAACCACAGTGCAAAACTTCTTCCGCCAGGAACCCATTCCTTGTCGAGCGTTGGAAACACAAAAATTCTGCACTCACCAGCCGAAGCCGCTCACTTCGACGCGGAAGACATTCGTCCGCTGTTGCCAGCGTGGTTAAGTGTGGTCGCAACGATTGTTTTAGCGGCGATACTTCTGCCGTTGTTTATATGTGCTCCCGTCACCAGCGACACTTCGTTGTTCGACGTTCAGGCGATGACGGTTTTGAAAGGCGGAGTCCTGTATCGCGATATCGTCGAACCCAATCTTCCAGGAATCGTCTGGGTTCACCTTGGACTGCGCACGCTTATCGGCTGGTCATCAGAAGCCATTCGAATCGCGGATTTCTGCATCTTCACCGCAACTATGCTTCTGCTCGCGAATCTTGTAGTGTCGTCTGGATCAGCCAAACATCGCAACAGTCGTGCTGGAATGTTCATATTCACAAGCAGTCTGTTTTACCTCACGCGTAATGAGTGGTGCCATTGCCAGCGTGATATCTGGATGTTGCTGCCAGTAAGTTGTGCTATCTGGCTGCGGTCAACGCGTAGTGATCAGTTTCGCCATTTGCCCTATTGCAATGTCATCGAAGGAATTTTCTGGGGCATCGCGTTCTGGATCAAACCGCACGTCGCTATCCCTGCAATCTCTGTTATCTTGATTGACGCGGTCTGCCTGAAGAACTGGAAGCTGCGAGCCACCGACACAGGCGGAATAATTTTGGGTGGAGTGTTGGCCGCAATACCAGGGATCGTGTGGTTGATCTCAACCGGCGCATGGGAACACTTCTGGACCATGATGCTGCAATGGAACCCGGAATATCTTGAAGCCGGCCGCAACCGTCGCGACTGGAATCGAGTTTATTTGCTGCTGCAAAGATTTCATCCCTGGTGGGCGATCCACGTTGTCGCCGTGCCTTTAGCCGTTCAAACAATCGTGGCTGCGTTTCGCGCCACGGTCGACACAGAACAAACTCAGCGGTCAATCCGCAGCATGTTCAGTGCCTGCTACCTGTCATGGCTGCTGCAGGCGTTTCTGCTGCAACACGCGATGGACTATATCCACGTTCCTGAAGTTCTTCTGGCCATCTGCGTTATTGCCGCACATCCGTGGCAACTTGACCTGCAGTTACGAAGAGTGGCCACTGCTGCGCTGCTTGGGCTGGCACTTCTGGCGACGCCTCAATTTCACAACGGACGCATGACCGCGTGGGCACACTGTTTTACGGAAGGCAGTTCACCAGAAATTCGAGGTCTGCTGGCTCAAGGAAACTATCCGGACTGGAATCACATCCACCAGGTGGAAGATTTCCTGCATTCACGCAACGTCGCAGACGGTGAAGTGGCTTGCCTGAACGTCCACTGTATTCATCTGCATCAGGAACTGGCCATACTTCCCGCGACACGATACTGGAGCATCAACTGCCTGCTGACCATGTTCCCGAAACGATATGATGAAATCATGGCGACAGTGGCTGCAGGAAAACATCGTTTTGTTGTTGTGGAAGCAAACGAATCGAATCAAAAAGACCAGATTCTGCCAAAGTCACTTCCAGGCAACCTGCCCGTCGTGTTCGAATCCGGGACTTATCGAGTCTACGAAACCCGAGTCCAAGAAGTGCCACCCACCAATAACGCAATATCTACGGCACAGAAATAGACTGCTGCCAACAGCACCGCAAGATCCCAACAAGGGCTTCGCCGTTGACCGATTGGCGTGGATAGCCGGAAAACGTGGACGTTCGAACCGCCGAGCCTCTCCGTTGTCGCTGTGAGAAGTCGCTGTGAGAATCAGGCGATCTCCGTGCACGCATCTTTTTGATGCAAGACACTGACGGGCATTCGGCAAACGGTTAGCTTCGGCAAATAACAGGCCAAACGTCCAATAACTCGTCGCCTCGATAAACGTGAATCTGTCTGTGCATCAGAACCGTTCGATTGGAAATCGCCACTGCAAGCTGCACCTGCTGGCCGATCTTCACGTCACGTGAATCACCCTCCAACAATAACACAGTGTGCTCGTCGTACATCGCCGCAACGCCAGCACCATCAATTCCGACAACTCTCGGAATGGCTGCTGAAGTATCAATTGTGTTCAGACCGACATTCAAAACAGCTTGCTCCAGCGACGGCCGGGAGATCACATCAGCAACAACGATTAATACGCTATTGCCTCCCAAAAGCTCACTGCCGTGCGGATCTGTAAATTCACGGAAGGCCAGACAATCGGCCTGAATTTCGGTCACCACCGAATGCTCCGCAGCCACTTCAAAAACGCCAGTCGCGCCGGCACTGACAATTTCACATTCCAGCCCAACAGACAGCATAGCTTCGCGTGTTTGCTGCAGAGTTCCCATCGCCTCGAAAACCGCGTTTCGCTTCTTCCGGTAATCACCAATCGACGCCAGATGAGCTTCATTCCCAATGATGCCCGCAAACTGCAGACCCGGAAGTCTGCCGGCGGCTTGAGCTAGCTGGCTGGCATCTACGCGTGGCCGACAGCCAGTTCGGTTCATACCAACGTTCACTTCAACAAGAAATCTAAACTGGCAGGTATGCTGCAAGGCGGCCCTTGAATAAAATTCGGCCTGCACAAAATGATCGACAATCAGAATCACTTCCGAAGTTCTGGCGGCGATTGCCAATCGCCGCAACTGATCCTCAGCAACTGCTACGTGAGCAAACAAAATCGACGGTATGCCTGCCTCGGCCAACGCTTCAACCTGACCAACAGTTTCAGTCGTGATTCCAATTGCTCCAGACTTTAACAACAACTTTGCAATGTCTGGCTGACAGGCGGCCTTCACCTGAGGACGCCACTGCTTACCAAACGCTGCAACACACTCAGCCATTTGCCTGGCATTCGACTCCAGCAGGTCAAGATTCAGTCGAAGTTCAGACATCAAAAAGGATCTACGTTCTAAGTTAACAGAAATTGGAAAAACGTGACGCGCAACTGATCTGCTTTCTAGCGAGCGGGCACCGCAGATTCTACACCTCTGCATTCACTGAACGCCGTTTCTTCAGAAGTCCGTTGGATGATTGCTGCCTGGTCGATCGAAAACGACTGACAAGTCGCTAAAGTTTGCGTATGCAAGTTGCGTTTTAACTTTCGGCGAGCCGCTGCTTCTGAAAAATCCGGCAATTGCCGCTCGCGTTTATCATTGTTTCTGCGATCTGAAATTTTCTGACATGACCACAACAAATCAAACTTCCAAACTACGCATGGCTCTGATCGGCGGCGGCGGAGCGGGCTTTATTGGCAAAGTTCATGCAACGGCCGCTACGCTGGACAGAGAAGCAGATCTTGTTGCGGGAGCATTTTCTTCCAACCCGGAACGCTCCAAAGCCGCCGCATCAGAATTTGGCGTCCCCGCAGATCGTGCCTACGGAACCTACCAGGAACTACTTGAACGCGAAAGCCAACTTCCGGCCGATCAGCGAGTTCACTTTGTGTCGATCGCTACCCCAAACTTCACTCACTGCGAAATTGCGTGTGCCGCTATGGAAGCGGGCTTCCACGTTGTCTGCGACAAGCCGATGACTACCAATCTGGATGACGCCGCAAAGATGGTGGCAACGGCCGAGCAAACCGGCCGAGTGTTCGCACTGACACACAACTATTCCGGCTATCCGATGATGCGTCAGGTTCGAGACATGGTTGCCAACCGCGAACTCGGCGACATCATTGCTGTACGAGCAACCTATGTGCAGGGCTGGATGCACGGTATGGAACCCGGAGCTGATCAGGCTCGCGGGGCATGGAAGTCCGACCCGCTAAAGAACGGGCGAGCTGGTTCTTTGGGAGACGTCGGTACGCACGCCTTTCATCTGGCAAGCTTCGCGACCGGACTGCAGCCAGAATCTTTGCTTAGCCACATGCAATCGTATTCGAAGCACCATGAACTCGATGACTATGGTCATGCCATGATCCGCTTCAATAACGGCGCCACGGGCATGGTTACGTGGAGCCAAATGACTCATGGTCGCCTAAACGATCTGGCAATCGAAATTGATGGCACCAAAGCCGCTGTCACGTGGCGTCAGGAAGAACCAAATCAGCTGTTCGTGCGATCGCTGGGCCAACCGACCAAAGTCTATGAACGCAATCCCGGTGCGAACTACATGACGGCCACTGCCTCCGCAGCCTGCCGGATTCCCGGCGGACACCCCGAAGCTTTCTTTGAAGCATTCGCCAACGTGTATCGAAACGCATTTGCAGACATGCGCAAAGTTAACGCTGGCGAAACTTTGGATCGAGCAGCTTCCATCTATCCAAACGTGTACGACGGTCAGAAAGGAGTCCGCTTTATGACGCGTTGCCTGGAAAGTGCGGACAACGCGTCGTCATGGAAATCGTGGTAGAGCGGGGTTCGGGGTTCGGGGTTCGGG
>CALFSX010000146.1 GCA_937916515.1 uncultured Planctomycetaceae bacterium
GAACCGGGCACCGGCGGAGAGCCTGGCCCCGGTGGCGGACCGGGCGGAGAGCCGGACCCAGAGCTTCCAGACGTCATGCAACTTCCTTTCCTTGCCGTTCCATCGTGCCCGTCCGCCTATCTGGGTGAAGCAAACGGCATTTGCATTTACGAAACATCAACCATACCGGGATGTGCTGCGCCAACGGGATTCGGACAGAACCCACTTCCAGCTGCGACAAACTTAGGTTGCAATGGAAACGGAGATTGTATTGGAGACCTGAATTCATCGGGCTCAGTTCCCGGCGAAGAAAATCAAACTGTAGAACCTCCACCGGCCACGTTTGCTGAAGCGATTCAAAACCTGGAAGCCATCAAGGCAAAACTGGACACACTGAACTCAGAAGATGAAATCGAATCGGGACGGAAGTCGCAAATCGCGCAGCTTTTACAGTTTTCCACGGAGTACCTGACATACATGAATGACGCCACGGCTGGCACCGAAGCTCAACGATTAGCCGTGTTTCTTAACGGTGACGCAACCACCGGCCGACTCAGCTTTGCCAGTGTCGCCTCATCCTATAAAAACAGGTGGAATATTGTTCGACTCACAACGCCAAATACCACCGGCTCGATCAATTTTCTGAATCCCGGGTCGACCAGTACGCCGGTTTCCTGGCTGGCCGATCGACCAACTCAAACGAACATTCTTGATGCCGCCGCGTTAACCGTAAATGTGACAACCAACGGAACCGTTCAGGCCGGCCAGATCGTTAAAATTCTTCAGGGAGAAGATCCACCAATCTACTTTAAGACATTCTATGTTGGCCGAGTTAACACCGGGCCTCGCATGCAGATTGGCCAGGAAGTTAACGCTCCCGCTAACGAAACCGGAGTCGTCACGGGAACATTTGCCGACAAGCACGCGTATTCTCACCGAATCATGGTCGGAAGTACTCCGTTCCTGGTGACTACAAAAACAGACCTGGGATTCAAGGTCGAATAGATCGCTGGAAGTTGTGCAACGCGGTTCGAAGGAAATTTTGAACCGCGTTGTCGTTTGCGAACTAACTGCAATCACACGCTCCGTGCTGCTATTGTGACTATTCCTCTGCACTATCTGATGCATTTCGTGGCAACATCGCCGCTTGTTTCAGAACAAACTTCCAGGAACAAACCTGCCGAATTCTTCAATCTGCTGGCATAAGACGAAACTGCTTCAGGTTGCTATCATAGGGACCGTCGTCCGCCAAATGGCAGCGGCCATGACAGCTTCCGTGTCGATCAGTTGTTCGCACAGTTGCCACGGTCGCCCCACTGCCGGGCATGCTGATACGTTCGCTTTTGTCCTGGAATAGGTTCATGCACACACTGTTGATTCTCGCAACAGGGCTTGTCATTGTCGTTGGCGGAATTCTGGCGTTCCGTTTGCATGCGTTTGTTGTGTTGATTTTGGCTGGCATAACAGTTGCTCTTTTGACTCCGTCAGCGCTTGTCACTCGATCTTTGCAACTGGAAGTAATTGCCCGGCGAGCCAGCATCGATGGTGGAGCGAGGCAGATTTTGTCTGCTGAACCACTTAAGAACTGGCAGTCCAATGTTGTGGCACTCGATCGAAATGACGGCGTCTCGCTGAACCTTGTCGGCAATGTTACGGCAGAATGCCCGCTCGCCGACTGGAACGGCGAACTGCCCGCCTGGTCGGATTCCAACACGAACCAGCAAACAGCCAAAGCGATTTGTTATCGTTTCGAATTCCTGCCAGATGTTGACGAAACTCTAAAGGCTAAGGTCAAGCAGCTATCTGGCGGCGAACGACTGGTCGTGCTTAGCCGCAAGGCGTTCGACAGCGCAAAAGCGGATGGCTCAAGTCCATTCATGAAGCGATTAACAGCATCACTTGGCACTTACTGTGGTAATCTGGCGATTCTAATTGTCGCCGCTTCGATCATTGGTCGCTGCCTGCTGGACAGCGGTGCAGCAGACCGAATCGTGCGTTCCACTCTGCAAACTGTGGGTGAAAAGAATGCACCAGCGGCCTTTGTCATCAGCGGCTTCACTCTCAGCATTCCCGTATTCTTCGACACTGTGTTCTATCTGATGGTGCCACTGGCGAAGGCTTTACGAATCCGCACCGGCGCCAACTATCTGCTGTATGTCATGGCTATTGTGGCTGGCGGAACAATGGCACATTCACTGGTGCCGCCGACGCCCGGTCCACTATTTATCGCTGAAGCATTTGGCGTGTCCATTGGCTCAATGATTGTCGGGGGCACAATTGTGGGCCTGTTTAGTGCATCAGTTGCCATGACATACGCCGTATGGATGAACCGTCGCTTTGAACTTGCTTTACCTGAGGCAAGCGATTCCGGTAGCCCGGCGGATGTGAGCCCTGAGAATGATCCGTCTCTCTCACCCCCACTGTGGATGGCACTTGTTCCCGTCATGCTGCCCATTGTATTGATTACAATGGGCGGCCTTGTCAAAGAACTGAATTCGCCGGTTGCTGAACAGGCATCAACCTGGACCTTTGCAGGTATCTCAGTTCCTGCGGCGTTCGCCAAAGTTTTGATTGCAACCAGCGAAAAAAACCTTGCTCTGCTGCTGTCAGCCATCTTTGCCGTGTGGATGTATGTTCGAGTAAAACAGCCGAGTCGCGAAACATTCGTGCAGTCTATGCAAAGTGCGGTTTCCAGTGCCGGCACGATCATTCTGGTAACAGCGGCCGGCGGAGCGTTTGGGCAGATGATGCGTCAAACAAGCGTTGCCGAACTGCTTCAGGGACTGCCGGGATCGTCGCCAATAATGGTTGTGGTGGCTGCCTTTCTGGTGACCACAGCCGTGCGAACTTCTCAGGGGTCTGCCACCGTCGCCATGTTGACGGCCGCCGGTATCTTTGGAGGACTGGTTGCCAGTGGCACTGCTGGAGTTGATCCGCTTTACGTAGCCCTGGCCGTAGGCTGTGGGTCAAAGCCAGTTTCGTGGATGAACGACAGCGGTTTCTGGGTGATCACGCGCATGAGCGGAATGACGGAGCAGGAAGGCTTGAAATACGTCACTCCGATGACGTCGCTGGCGGGAATTGCAGGCTTGGGAGCTGTAATTCTGGGGGTCATTCTGTTCCCGTAGACGTATCGCGATTGCGGCAGCGAACACGCGACGCCAGGGCCGGTGGGGCTTACTTGTTAAGTATCAACCGGCCGTTACGTGTCATGCGGAGTCGGTATTCCAGGCCATCGTGTTCAATGATGACCTCTTTGCAGCCTTCCGCCAACGTCCCGAAGGAAACCGTCTTTGGGACGGCAGTATGGACAGATTCAGATGCAGAAGAATCGGCAGGACGATTGGGGCTTATCACGTGGCCACCTTTGATTAAGTCGCTAAAGCAGTTTACTTTTTATTGTGGCCGGTTTTGGCTCGCGGAAACCGGCCTAAACAGTCCAATTCAGGCACTGGGCGGCCACACGTCAGCGAAATTCGCCGTAACAATCTGGAAATTACGACAACCATAGTCTGTAAATCAGGCCCAGTTCTTTTGCGGCATCTTACATGAGACTGAATCTCAGTGTCAACACCCGGTGCTCGCTGCTTCAACATTTTCCCTTCAGTTTACAGCTCGGTCGCAAATCCTGCTAAATCCATTAGCATTGCGTGCGGTCCGGCCGTCTCACATTCCTACGACTATTTCGAAAAGCTAATCGGGTGTCAGTGTCAAAGCATGATTCCTGGCTGCGTCTGCCAGCCCTCACACGGATGCTGCATTTGCGTAGTCGGCGGCGAGCCAAGCCGGGGGCTCGACCGGGCACGATTTCCGTAGACCCGGAGTCTCCGGTACCTCGCATTTCGGTGATGCAGTACGGCGCCGATTCCTGCAACGAATTAAACGATGTAACAGTCGACAAGGTCAGCGATCTCCTGAACAAGGATTCCGTCACCTGGGTGAATGTCGATGGTCTTGGCGATGAAAATATCATCCAGGCATTGGGAGACATTTTTGGAATTCACGGACTGGCGTTGGAAGACATCGTGAATGTCCATCAGCGTGCCAAAGTGGAGGACTTTGAAGACCAGTTGTTCATCGTAGCTCGAATGGTGAGCATCGAGCGATCACTTCAGGCCGAGCAAATCAGCTTAATCGTCGGTCGCAACTTTGTCGTTACGTTTCAGGAACGTCAAGGCGACTGCCTGGATGCAGTACGGTCAAGAATTCGGAAAGCGGTGGGACGCATCAGGCATCTGCAGGCCGATTTTCTGGCGTACGCAATTCTGGATGCGATTGTTGACGGCTATTTCCCGGTGCTGGACACTTATGGGCAGCAACTGGACGAACTGGAAGAGCGTTTATCCAGCCAGCATGCTCGCCATACAATCACAAAAGTGCATCGCCTTCGCAGCGAATTCTACATGCTGCGAAAGTCCATCTGGCCACACAGAGAAATGTTCAATTCATTGATTCGGGATTTCGAATCTCGCTTTTCCGATGACACTCGACTGCATCTGCGAGACTGTTACGACCACACGATTCAGATTATTGACATCACCGATGCCTGTCGGGAAATTGCATCCGACCTGCGCGATTTCCATTTTACTCAGATCAACATTCGCCAGAACGAAATCATGAAGGTGCTGACCATCGTCGCCACCATTTTTATGCCGTTGAGTTTCGTTGCCGGCGTTTACGGAATGAATTTCGATCCCAACATATCGCCGTACAACATGCCGGAATTGAAATGGGGCTGGGGCTACCCCATGGCTCTGGGAATTATGGCATCCATGGCGGTCGGGATGCTGCTGTTCTTCTGGAGACGTGGCTGGCTGCAACGTTAGCCAGCATCTGCCTGGCATCAGATCAGCGAAAGCGATGAAGCCCCAGCAAATTGCTACCATACGTATTCCGGTATATTCAAATATGGCTTTCGGATTGGCACGGAGTAGCCGGTCTGAGATACCGGAGCAATTACCCTGGGCAGCACGGCAGAATTGCCACAGGCTGTGCAAAAACTGCCGTGACTGGGTGAACCAGAGTTCTGCAGTTGCTGTTCCTCTGACAGCGTTAGCCCAGTGCTTGCAGATGGCCACTCGCTGACTCGCATTCCGGGAATCCCCGTTTCTAGTTCCACAGCTCGCCCGCCAGTATGACCGTAGCCGCTGTGCCTGCGTGCGTCTGAGTTTCCGTTTCCCCCAAAGCTGCCACGACTTCTGAAATTGCCGCCATAGTTATGCAACGACACGCCGCCGTTGCCGGTAGATTCAACTCGTGATATCGACTGTTGCTGAAATGCGAAGCTGGAAGTCTCGCCATCACCTCGACACCGATCACATGTTACGCTTGATGAATGATGTGAATGAACCGCTGGCGGAATTCCGTCGGGATCTTCAGCTATCGGAACCAGCCGGGAATCATCCGGAGAAGTACCATCAACGGAACTGTCCGAATCAGCAGACACGGAGAAAGCCGCGCCCGCAAGCAGGCACGCCGCAAACAGTGGCCGCAGTAAGCTGGTAGCGTTTCTGAAGAAGAATTTATTCATCACAACTTCCGACCTTCATCGCGATTGTGTCTGGTGCTTTATTGAATCCCGAAGTCTGGCAACTCCGGCTCATCAAAAATTAAGCGATGGCAAACGACTCGTGGAGTGTGCAAATCTAAAGGAGATCGCCGATGCGGAGCAGGAGCCGAAACTCCCACTCCGCGTCGGACAATTTTCCGGGCAGCCAGTTGCTCCCAACGACGGTCATTCAACCGCCGCCAACTCCCTCTCTCTTGCTGCGAACCGTTCACGATCAGCGAAAACGGCCAAGTCTCTTCGATGGCAGCCAGTTATAGAACGGGCTCAATCGTCCCTAAGCCAGCCATCGCAAAACCGTTTCAACCATAATGATCGTTCTGTCACAACTGATCGGTAGAGTTGGCAAAATCCGTACCACCGGAATAACCGGTATTCCACCGGCGTGACACAATTTCACGTAACCCCTTCAAGAAAAACAACTTACGCCACAAGCAAGCATCAAACACCAAGCTAAGAATAGCCGGTCGAAATGTTCAGCAGTGTTTCGACGTTGTTCAGGGTCTGTTAACGAATCTGAACAATCCGCATTCGCAGTCTTCGCTTTCGCGGCGTAGTAAGCAGCGTGACAAACTTCTGGTCACCCGTTGCGTGGATTCAGTACAGATGCCTGACAAGGGCTTCGCCCTTGACCCAGTGGCGTGGAGGACCGGAAGACGTGGGGCGCTGGAATCGCCGAGTCGCTCCGTTGTCGTTACGACCAACATGCGCATCATTTTCAGTAAGACTCTGATATGCTCTGTGCATCCATACCATCGAAGGCTGCATTCGCCGCTCGACCAACCGTTAAGAAACAACGAAAGAACTGGCAATGGCGAAATGCCTTGTGACCGGCGGAGCCGGATTTATTGGAAGCAATCTAACCGAACTGCTGCTGAATCAGGGGCACGACGTGATCGTGCTGGACGACCTCAGCACCGGACGAGCGAACAACCTGACTGCTGTTTCCGAACACAGCAACCTGACAATCCGAACCGGATCAATCACCGATTCTGTGCTGCTGGCTGACGTGGTTCATGGAGTCGAAGTGATTTATCACCTGGCAGCTGCCGTCGGGGTGAAACTGGTCGCCGACGATCCACTACGCACAATCGAAACGAATATCTATCCCACAGAGCAATTGTTACGACTGGCCGCTCAGGGAAATGTAAAGAAGTTCTTTCTGGCGTCTACCAGTGAAGTTTACGGCAAACATCCGGGGGAAGCCTGGGTTGAAGATGACGACCTGCATCTTGGCCCAACCAGTCGACCTCGCTGGGCGTACGGTTGTTCAAAGGCAATCGATGAATTCCTGGCTCTGGCGTATTTTCAGAAATACGGTTTGGGAGTCACCATCGGTCGATTCTTTAACGTCGTGGGCCCACGCCAGGTCGGAAACTACGGGATGGTTGTTCCTCGTTTTGTTGAAGCAGCCCTAAAGGGTGGCCCCATCACGATCTATGACGATGGTTCTCAGGTACGCTGCTTCGGGCATGTTAACGAAGTCGTTGCCTGCGTTAACGCTCTTGTGGAAGAAGACTCCGCTGCAGGGCGAGTCTTCAATATCGGCAGCGATCAGGCGATTTCGATTCTGGACCTGGCGAAGTTGATTATCAGCAAAGTTGATCCGAAAGTCGAAATCAAGTTCGTTCCTTATCGCGAAGCCTATGGCGACGACTTCGAAGACGTACAGCGTCGAGTTCCCAATACATCACGCCTGTTTGAAACGATCGGCAAACGCCCAACGATGCCACTGGATCAGATCTTAGACGACATTATTGCCTGGAAACGCCAGACGATGGGGCAGTAGATACTCGCTGTTCGCTGTTAGACTTCTTAAAGCAGCGAACTTGTACATGTTGAGTCAAGTTCTCTGAGCGACGTAGTCGCGTTTCTGAGCGTCAGCTCAAATGGTCTGAGGCACGGCCTCGTTAGAGTCTTACTCAAAATAATGCGCGCATGTTGTTCGTAGCGACAACGGAGCGGCTCGGCGATTCCAGCGTCCCACGTCTTCCAACCCTCCACGCCACTGGGTCAAGGGCGAAGCTCCTGTTCGGGCAATGCAGCAACATAATCTTAACAGCAGCAGGCACGTAGAAGTGTGCCTGCTGCTATGTTTCTCGTCGGCCCCCAAGGAATCCGGAAGACGTGTCGGCGATATTTCTACGAAACTGAGTTGTTTGATCCAGCAGTCCGGTCAAGGTCTGTGAGTCGCCGGAAATGTGGCGGCACGTTGCTTCCAGGTTGGGAAACAACCCGTGAACAAGCCTTGATTCTGCCATTTGCTGAGCGAAATTCTGCACGCGTTGAGTCAGTCCTCGACGCAGCTTCCACGTAAACATGCTCACCAGAAACAGCGACCAAATCACCAGAAACAACAACGCTGGAATATAGAAATCAACCTTCAGCAAAGGTTCCGGCGAACTGGCCGCTCCGAAAATCGGAGCCAGAAACGACTCCCAGAAGAAGTTGTATCCGACTCGCCCCAGCAGAAAAATCAAATACGCCAGAAACAGAAACTCGTAACGGCAGCGAGTAAACCAGTTACTGCTGGCAGCTGCAAGCTTCTCAATCACGTCGTCGATAACGCGACTGGCGTCACCCAGAAACTCGTCTTCCAACGACGCCGCTCGTTTACGCAGGTCTGTCAAATCGCGGCGATCTTCCGCCATGGCGTAGTCGATTCCAGCGGCATGAATGTGGCCGGAAATCACCAACCGGCATTCCTGCAGCTGTTGATCGCTGATGCCAAAAGTAGACAGGCGATCCAGAGTCGATTCCGCTTCCTGTTCTTTGGCTCGCGACTTCATCCAGCGTGCGCCCTGCACGGCACCGATTAGCGCCATTTGAGCAGACGTGCGTGCCCTGAAGAACGTAAACGATGCGATAAACGCTCCTAATCCATTGTACAGTTTCAAAACGGCCGAAAACGGACTGAAACCCCACATGTCCGTGACGGAACTCAACAGTCGCCGTTCCCATAGCGTGCGGTTCATTAGTAATTCATCGCACAGCTGTTTTGTCAGAGTATCCTTCAGCACCTTTCGCTGTTCGTCCAGCGTCTTGATGAGTGACTCAACGTGAGGCAATCCGGTATCGTAGTCTGAACGGCACGCCACCAAAGCTTCCTGCAGCAGGTCGATCAGGTTTGCTCGCCGAATTTCGACTCGTTTCGCGGCCCCCAATTCGCTGCTTAGCAAATTCAGCAGCCGTCCGAACTCACCACTGGGACGTTGTTCAGCCTTTTGTTCGGACAACGCCTTTCCGGAATCGACAAAGAACATTTCCGGCACTTCATACGATGGCGAAAGGAAGTTCTTCCAGTCGTCTCGAATATCCGAATCCAGATCCGCGTGAGTTTGAACAAACACCAAACGGCAGCCGCTGGCGACGTCAGCAAGTTCATCGATGACTCTGGCGTTTTTGTACTTTTGCTGCGTGGAGGTATAGATCAGCACATCGCAGTGAGGCACGATTTCACGAAGAATTGCGAGGTTGCTGCCCGCTGACGGGCCTTCGCTGGTGTCAGGATCGGGGCAGTCAATCATCACGATGTCCCGAAGCACCGGAGCGTCAACTCGTTTCAGCTGAAACTGACTTAGATCCAGCCCCAGAGCTTCTGGTTCCAGTTCAGGATGAACCAGCAATATGGGAGTTTTCGTTGTGGGCCGCTGGCGACCGGCGGTGGTCACTTCAGTGCCAACCAATGCGTTAACCAAAGAACTCTTGCCGGTGCCCGTTCCACCAAAAGTTGCAACCACCAACGGTGTTTCCAGGCGAAATCGCAACGTTTCCACTCGTTCCAACAGGCGAGTTATCAACGCGCGGCTTTTATGTGCGGTTTGCCAGGCAGGGCAATCGTCAATCCAGCGTTTCAGGCGGTAGGTGAGATCATCAACTTCCGCCAATAGTGCGATATGTTCCAGCTGCTGGTTGGTGTTCATTGCGGAATCCTGTTTGTGTCGAGTTCTTCGACAAGGCTGTTCAGGGTCTTAATCGCATCTGCGGTCGTCACAAATTCATCAGACTGCGGAAGTTCAGCAGCAGACTTCATCTGTTCCGGTAAGTCGCCCAGCAATTCTTCGCGGATCAAGTTGGTCAACCAATCGACACGACGCTGAGTAAACACGCTGTGCAGGCGATGAAACCAGGCCTGCAACATGCCGGAACCAGTGCCAGCGGCCCCGGAAAGTGCCGTATCACCAGCAACGGCGGCCACGGTGCCTCCTGCCACGTCTGTGAAAACATGAATGGCTGCGTTGGCTGCCGCATCGGCAACAAATGGAGCGACCGTTTCACTGGCTGGCCCCATACCTAGGCTGAACAATACAACGCTGGTCATGGGACGTACAGCCGCAGACACGTTGTGCAGCTGACGATAGAACTTGAACAGTTCCGGACTATCAGAACTGAAGGATTCCATTTCAGATGCCACAGTGTCCTTTAGCTCTGCTTCAAAATCGACCGCCGAATGATGACGCTTCAATGACTCGATCAGCTGGCTTCGACCAGACGCCTGCAGCACTTCTTCGATTTTTGGCTTGACCATGCGATTGCCGGAATCGGCCATCCACTGCAGCTTGTCGAACAATTCTTCAATGGTGGTTAGAATGGCCGTCCACTCGGATTCGCGATACTTGTCCAGCGGCGGAATCGGTTCGCCCTGAATTGCATCGCGAGCCTTCTTAAATGGCCAGGCAACTCCCGCGCCGATCGTGTCGTAGAACGAATTCACTTTCTTCGCCCACCCCTGCTGGCGGGCTTTCCACCAACACCGAATTTCTGCCACAAACGAAGCATTCGGTGGCGACGGCCAGTCTCGGATTTTCAGCACCGCTTCAGAAGACAGCCGTTCAGACGCAGCGGCAAGTTCTTCACTGGCACGCTGCAGGTGTTTCAGGTGGGAGGGAGCACCGGTTGACGAATCCAGCAGTTGCTTCAAAGATCCCTTTAACGTTCGCAACCTGATTTCTTTAAAACGCAGGTTCGAAAGATCGGTTCGCAGATCGCGCGGTTGCCCATCGGCTGCAGGCGACGTAGGCCCCCAGTCGTCAGGAACTGGCCACGGACGATCGTAAAACGGCAGGGTCAATGCTTCGGCCGCTCGGCGATCGTTGGGAGCGATATACACGGCGTCGGGATTAACACCGGTTTCGCTGCAAAAAGTCTTCAACCAGATCGGCCAGAATTCTTCGTCTTCGGGCAACAGGCATTGGTTGAACACAACCAGAATGGCCTTATCTTCGGCGGCTGCTTTTCGAAAAAATTCTTTGACGGCAGCGTCGTTGTATTTCTGTTGAGTCAGCACGGCCACCAGGACGTCGGCTGAACGTCGAACTGCGTCGGCTCGCACCCAGTTGACTCGAGCATCGCTATCGATATCAGGAGTATCAAGAATCAGCAGCGTTGAAGGCAGTTCGGGAGCCGAACGCCAGAACAGATCATGGTCTGCCGATTCTTCCAAAGCTGAAGAAGCCACAGACCATTCGTGCAGCTTAAAGTCTGGAAAAATGGACTGCAGATCGTGACGCTTCTCAAACCCCGATGGAACAAGGCAGACGGGATGCTTGGTCCCTGACGCCAACGGACTGCTGGAACTGGCTCGACAACCCGCCAGATGATTAAACACAACGCTTTTGCCGATGTTGGTTCCGCCGACAACTGCGGCCACCAGCCATGGATCGCCGCCAAGTTGAGGCACGAGTTTTTGACGCAGCAATTCGTACCATTCCTGACCATCAAGCGGCGATGGCTGAAGAAACTGCGCTTTTGCCTGCAACTTGCGGATGGCCTGAAACGCCAACTGCGTGGCATCGGCAATCTTCTGAAAGGAAGACTGTAGTTCTTGATCGGAGGTCATTGGCGAAATGGCGGCTCAGAGGATTCGACTATCGTTCATCTCGAAATACTACATGTTTTATTGCTGACCTGAGGTCAGGTCTGGCGGAATTTGGCGGATGCGGAACGATTCTCGCGAGTCAAAAAGTTGAAATCATTTTGTGAGTAGCTTAGAAACGATGCGGCGCTGGGATTGTCCCCCAACTGCAGCTGTGTTGCAATTTTTAGAGTATAATGGCAGATTTTGGCTCGATAGCTGCATTCGTATCCGTCGTCAGGCAGATTCGTGCCTTGCGGCGTATCCCCAGATCGTCTGAATCGCTAGGTTATTGAGTCGATATGCAGAGTTGCGTCAAAAATCAGCAAATTCGGAACCAGCCGTTCGCACGGATGCAACGACTGCCGACGCCACAACAAAAATCGGCAAAATTAGCTCCCAAGCGTTCGAGTGTGCGTCAGAGGCATTTAAGTGAACGAGCGAAACTGGCGATGCAGTCACATATTCTGGTACCCAAACCCTTCAATCAGCATTTCCTGTCAGTTGAAACATTACCATGACCGAATCAATTCAGTCTCCATCCAAGACAAGCTGTACCACAGATGCAAGTTTCAAACTTGCCAGCGTTGAACAGGAAATCCACCGCCACCTGAATTTCACGTTGGGACACCACGACGACGTTACTGAACCAGACTATCTTTATCGCTCCCTGGCAATCACTGTCCGAGATCGCTTGATCGCCGACTGGAAAAGCACCAACGCCCGAATTAAAAAGAACGCCACCAAGCGAGTTTACTATCTTTCGCTGGAATTTCTGGTGGGGCGTTCTTTAACAAACGCGATCCTGAATCTGGACCTGGAAAACGACGTTCGAGACGCTTTAAAGTGTTTCGGTGTCGGCATGGAAGAAGCCGCAGAACTGGAACTTGACGCAGGGCTGGGCAACGGCGGACTGGGACGCCTGGCCGCCTGTTTTCTTGACAGCTGCGCCAATCTGCAACTGCCGGTTGTGGGCTACGGCATTCGCTACGAATACGGCATGTTCAAGCAACGAATTGAAAATGGCCGTCAGGTCGAAGATCCCGATCACTGGCTGCGAGACGGCAATCCATGGGAACTGGAACGCCCGGAAGATTCTCGCAGAATCCATTTTTATGGCCATTCAGAATACTTCGTCGATGAAAGCGGAAAAACAGGAGCCCGCTGGGCCAACAGCTACGACATTCTGGCCGTCCCTTACGACATGCCAATTCCAGGTCACAAAAATGGCAGCGTGAACACTCTGCGTTTGTGGCGTTCAGCAGCAACAGACGAATTCAATCTGGCAGAATTCAACGCGGGCGGCTATTCAGAATCTGTGGCTGCAAAAAATCTGGCTGAACAGATTTCAATGGTGTTGTATCCCAACGACGCCAGTGAAAATGGCAAAGAGTTGCGATTGAAGCAGCAGTACTTTCTGGTTTCCGCCAGCCTGCAGGACGTCATTGCCGAATGGGTGGCAACCCATGGTTCAGACTTCACTAAGTTCAGCGAAAGCAACTGCTTCCAGCTAAACGACACTCATCCCGCCTGTGCCGTTCCGGAATTAATGCGGTTGCTGATGGACGAACACGGCCTGGAATGGGACGAAGCCTGGAAGATCACATCGAAATGCCTGGCGTACACAAATCATACGTTGCTGCCGGAAGCTTTGGAGCGATGGTCTGTCGCATTGTTCAGTCGCCTGCTGCCTCGCCTGATGGACATCATTCGAGAAATTGATCGTCAATTTAAGGTAAATCTGGCAGAACTTTACCCCAACGACGTTCAAATCCGTGATCGCATGGGCGTGATCGAAGGCGGCGACAATCCGCACGTCAGAATGGCGTATCTGGCCATTGTGGGCAGCTTTTCTGTCAACGGTGTGGCCGGGCTTCATACGGAATTATTGAAGTCAGGTCTGTTCTCCGACTTCTATAAACTCTGGCCGGAACGTTTCAACAACAAGACCAACGGGGTCACCCAACGGCGATGGCTGAGCCATTGTAATCCAGGTTTGCGAGAACTGGTGAATGACACAATCGGCAACGATTGGCAAATGGATCTGGAAAAGATTTCACACCTGGCATCCTTCGCTGACGATCCTGCGTTCAGAAAAAAATGGAACAACGTCAAGCGAAACAACAAGCAGGCACTGATCGACTATGTCCAGAAAAGCACGGGAGTCAGGTTCGGTATCGACGCGTTGTTTGATGTTCAGGTAAAACGAATTCATGAATACAAACGACAACTGTTGAACGTACTGCATGTGATTCATCTGTACGATCGAATTGTGCGAGGCGACATTAAAGACATGGTTCCGCGTGCCGTGTTGATTGGCGGCAAGGCAGCTCCGGGATATCACGTTGCCAAACTGATCGTTAAACTAATCAACGATGTGGCCACAGTTGTTAACAGCGAACCCAAAGCGGACAAACTGCTTAAGCTGGTCTTTCTGCCGAATTACCGCGTATCGGCGATGGAAGTCATCTGTCCGGCAACCGAACTTTCTGAACAGATTTCGACCGCCGGTAAAGAAGCTTCAGGTACCGGAAACATGAAGTTCATGATGAACGGTGCTTTAACCATCGGAACTCTGGACGGAGCCAACATCGAGATCCGCGATCAGGTAGGAGCAGAAAACTTCTTCCTGTTCGGCCTGACAGCAGAAGAAGTCTCAGCCACACGCGCAAACTATGACCCGAATGCCATCATTGCCGCTGACGAAGATATCCATCGAGTGATGGGACTGCTGGAAGGCGGTCACTTTAATCAAGTTGAACCGGGCATCTTTGGATTGCTGACTTCAGGCTTGCGAAACCCACACGACCCATGGCTGACGATCGCCGACCTGCGCAGCTATATCGATGCTCAGAAAGCAGTTAACGAAGCATACAAAGATCAGGAGAACTGGAATCGCATGAGCATTCTGAATACCGCGGCCAGTGGCTGGTTTTCAAGTGACCGCACGATTCAGCAGTACGCTGATGAAATCTGGAACGTGAAGCCAATTCGATAGGCTTCCGGCACGCTGCTGTTCGAAACTCATCAAATCCGTCATATACCGGACTGTCCACCACCGGCTAAAAAATCCAGTTTTGTAGGTCCCGTCAGTACCAGTCGCTCACAAACTGCAGTGGTTAATGATTGTTGCTGAATAGTTGCGTATTACGTTTGGGTTCTTCCAGATGTTTTGAGATCACCATATGGAATTTCCACGCTCATCCGGCGTTTTACTGCCGGTTTTCAGCCTTCCTCATGGCCCCGGAATCGGTGACCTTGGTGAAGGAGCGTACCGCTTCGTGGACTTCCTGAAATCTGCAGGACAAACCATCTGGCAGCTGCTACCTTTAGGGCCACCCGCTTTAGGCGACTCTCCCTACAGCAGCTATTCTGCCTTTGCAGGAAACCCACTGTTGATCAGCTGCGATGCGTTGTTGCGATCAGGCTTGCTGGCATTGGAAGACCTGAACGCAGCCGGCTACTCGCAGGAAAACCAAGGCCACGTCAATTACGCTCAGGCGCGAGCCATCAAGATTCCGCTTCTTGAAGTTGCATTCCTGAACTTCAAGGCCAATCAGCAAAGCCCGCTGCACCCGGAGTTTGCAGAATTCTGTACTCGCAACGAATCGTGGCTGACCGACTTCGCGCGTTTTGACGCGATTGCTGCAGATACTGGAAACCCAGACTGGTCAACATGGGATGCCACACTGGTTCGTCGCGAACCTGCCGCATTGCAGACCGTCGACAATCGTCTGGTGGAAGCAATTTCGTTCTCGAAATTTCAACAGTTTCTATTTGCCAAACAATGGCAACAACTGAAAACCTATGCCAACGCTGCAGGCATTCGCATGTATGGCGACATGCCGATTTTTGTAGCCTACGAAAGCGTTGACGTCTGGACGAACCAAAATCTGTTTCTGCTAAACGCAGCAGGACGCCCCGTTGTTGTTGCAGGAGTTCCACCGGACTACTTCAGTACAACTGGCCAGAAATGGGGCAATCCGCTTTATGACTGGAGCAAAATTGCGGACCAGAATTACGCATGGTGGACGAGCCGTTTTCGCCAGGCGTTTGAATTCTACGACATCCTGCGAATTGACCACTTCCGTGGCTTTGAATCGTACTGGGAAATTCCGGCAGACGCGGAAACGGCAATTGATGGGCAGTGGATGCAAGGCCCAGGCGAAGCTCCGTTTCATGCAGCTCAGGCTGCACTTGGCGAGTTGGCCATTGTGGCTGAAGACCTGGGACTCATCACGGACGAAGTTCATGCTCTGCGAGAGCGACTTGGTTTTCCGGGAATGCGCGTTCTGCAGTTCGGCTGCGACAACGACGACGATCCCTACCATCGCCCGGATTCCTATCCGAGCCACTGTGTCGCATACACGGGAACTCACGACAACGACACTTTGATGGGCTGGTACAACGAACGCCAGCAAAACGGCACAGACAATTCCATCGTCGACCGTTTTCTGGCCGACGATGGCCAGCCAGTGTATCAGCATTTGATTCAGTCCGTTCTGAACTCATCTGCCGATACAGCCGTGATCCCCATGCAGGACCTGCTGGGACTTGGAAGTGAGGCACGCACCAACACGCCTGGACGCCCGGACAAGAACTGGGGCTGGCGTTGCAAGGCCGCAGAACTTTCCGATCAACTGGCCGCCGAGCTGAAGTCGTGGACCGAAGCGTCCGACCGAAGCATCCAGCCGAGTTAGACTTCTTAAAGCAGCGAGCTTGTTCACATTGAGTCAATGTTTTCAAAGCGACGTAGTCGCGTTTCCGAGCGGTAGCTCGAATGCCCTGAGGCACCGCCTCATTAGAGTCTTACTCAAAATGATGCACGCACGGTGCGCGCATGTTGGCCGTAGCGACAACGGAGCGGCTCGGCGATTGGAGCGTTCCATGTCTTCCGGACAACCACGCCACTGGGTCAAGGGCGAAGCCCTTGTTAGTATCAACGCTTTGTAACCTACAGCCAGCTTTTCAACGTAGCCAGGTCGTCGCGAATTGCTGTCAGGTGCTCAGGAACCAACGCGGGATCTTTGTGGTCCAGGTATTCTTCATGAAGCGAAATTGGTCCATCAAACTTTGACGCTTTCAACATGCTGAAGAACTTTGGATCGACCTGACCTTTCCCCAACGGCACGTTTACAAGCTTGCTGTTTTCCCAGATGAAGTCCTTTACATACACAACCTGAACGTGCGGGCGGATTAACTGAAACGGAATCGGCCAGCTCATACCGCCTTCCGCAGCCGCGTGACGAATGTCGTAGGCCACACCCACTTCGGTGGGATCAATGCCATCAAGCCCGATGTGCAGGTCCCAGATTCCAGCTCCAAAATAGTTTCGTCCGGCGTGATTTTGATAAACAGCAGTCATTCCAAGCTGCTTGTTTAACGCCGCCAGCTCAACCATCTGTTTGTGCCATTCGGTAATCTGTGACGCAATCGGCTTGCTTTCGTTGTACTTAAAATACTGCATCCGGTAGTAGCGAATGCCAAGCTTTGCGGCGACGCTCAGCACACGTTCCGTCAGGGGATCGCGCGGGTCATTGATGTCCGACGTCATTACTGTTATGTCCAGATTTCGCCTCTTTAAAGCATCGACCAGTTTCGGCAACTCGTCCGGTACAGCATTCGGTTCAACGTGGCCGCCTTTGCGAATGGGCGCTTCAATACCATTAAAACCAAGTTCGGCAATTCGCTCTGCCAGTTGATCAAAGGTCAGCGAATTAAATGGCTTTGTAAAGACGCACAGCGAATTCTTCTTCGCTGCGACCGTTTTTGACGCAGCGGTGTCGGTAGCAGCGGCCGACAGCGGAACCATGTTGGCGGCGATCGTAGCTGCCGCTGCTGAAGACAGAAAATTGCGACGTGACCAGGATTCTTGCACGGTAATCTTTCAGTAAGTGGAACCTGCTTGTGTTGTTGGAGATTCTAACGAGGGCTTCGCCCTTGACCCAGTGGCGTGGATGGCGGCAAGACGTAGGGCGTTGGAATCGCCGAGCCGCTCCGTTGTCGCTACGACCAACATGCGCGCATCATTTTGAGTATGAAGTCTAACGAGGCTGTGCCAGGTGTGTATGAGCCGCAGGGCGTTAGCCCCGGTTTTCCCACTGATCCGCAGGAACCGGGGCTAACGCCCTGCGGCTGATGGGGATCAACGGAAACTGACCATTCCAGCTGCCGCTCAGAAACGCGACTAAGTCGTTCTGAAAACCTGGCTCAACGTTAACAAATCTGCAGGTTTATGAAGTCTCATCGCGGCAAAACAATGCTCTAATCGATGCGTCTCCCAGGCTGCCGACTTTAAGTGACGCCATACTGAAGTCACCGGATTCCGTATGACGGTTTGGCACTGCTACGGCAAATGCGCCCGATGCTGCTGCGGCTTTTGTTCCCGTTTCACTGTCTTCAAACACTAACATTTGTTCGGGAGCCAGCTCTAAAGATGCAGCCGCCATCAGATAGATTTCAGGGTTCGGCTTTCCGTGTGTTACATCTTCCGCCGTGAATGTCTGCTGAAATCCGTCCAACAAACCAAAGCGGTTTAGCATCGTGATCATATAGTCGCGAGGCGAAGACGTCGCCACCGCGCGAGGCAGCCCCAGCTGATCGATATGATCCAAAAGAGATAAAACCCCAGGCATCACAGCCAGGTGTTCGTCAGCGAATCCGTAGAACAGTTCTCGAGTTTCCAGTTTCAGGTCTTCGATACTGTCTGTGATTCCGGAAAGATCCTTCATCGCCTGAAACGCTTCATCAGGGCGACGTCCGAGCATGCTGCGGTGAATTTCGTGGGTCATTTCCAAACCACGGCGCGCCAGTAATTCTCGCCCGGCAAGGTCAAAGATGTCTTCCGTATTCAGCATCAGACCATCAAGGTCGAAGACGACAGCTTTAATGGTGGGTTGATCAAAGACGTTCATGACAGGTCGGCGATTCCAAGATTACGATAGCTCAGGTCCAACAGTTCCATCGGATGAACAACGGGAACTGTCTTTCCCTGTTTTTTAAGTTGAGCCTGCAGCTGTAGCGAGCACCCGGCATTTCCAGTGACGATTAAATCAGGCAGAACCTTCAATAGGTTGTCCGTTTTTCGTTGGCCCAGTTTATCGGCCATTTCAGGCTGTGTCAGGTTATAGCTGCCTGCCGCACCGCAGCAAAGTTCCGGTTCGGAAATGGGCTTCAGAGTAATCCCGGGAATCAGTGACAGCAAACTGCGAGGCTGCTGCGTGATCCTTTGAGCATGCTGCAGGTGACATGCATCCTGGTAGGCCACGACAGCATCGATCGGTCCGTGAGGTTCGCGCGGGCCAAGTTCCATCAGGAACTCAGAAATATCTTTCACTTTGTTTACGAAAGCAGCCGCGTCCACATTCTGGCCAGCAGCAATTTCGCTGGCGATGTGCGAATAATCTTTCAGCATCGCCCCACAACCAGCAACATTCACAATAACAGCGTCCAGCTTTAAATCGAACGCCGTCGTATTTGCCGTCATCAAATCGACAGCAGGCCCGGAAGCCCCACTGTGATAATGGATGGCCCCACAACAACCCTGACTCTTCGGGATAACGACATCGCAGCCGTTTTCCTGAAGCACTCGAGCGGTCGCCCAGTGAACATGTCGAAACATGGCATCCGCCACGCAGCCCACAAACAGCCCAACCGTCGCGCGACGCTCTCCTTTCGCCGGAAGAAATTCGGGCAGCTCCGGCAACGTTCGATGCAGACGCGGAAGTTGCTGCTGCATACGTCTCAGGCGTTCTGGCAACAACCGATTGATGCCGGTGGCTTCCAGCATTCGATCAAGTTTTAACACCTGCATCCACTTAGCAGGCAGCAAGGCCCACTTCATGCGTTGCCTGTTGGGAAACAATGCGTACAAAACGTATCGATGGAACCAGTCCGGCTTGCTGGTTGATTTCGAAACCTTTCCGGCGGCGTCGGTTGTCGTAGACGTTTCGTGCATTTCAACGCGAAAGGGTTCGATCAGCCTGCCGTATTGAACGCCGGACGGGCACGCTGTTTCACAACTGCGGCAATCCAGGCAAAGATCCAGATGACCTTTTACCTTTTCGGTAAGATCCAGCCTTCCATCAACAACCGCACGCATCAGATAGATTCTTCCGCGAGGACTGTCGTTTTCGTCGCCGGTTTCGACGTACGTTGGGCACGCCGACGTGCACAGCCCGCAATGGACGCAGTCCAGAAAGCGTTCGTACGGAATCGTCTGTCCGATTGGTGGCGTTTCGTGAGATGTCTGTTTGACGTCTGTCATGGAAAATTCTGACGCTCGCAACTATCGGTTGGTAAGAGTAAAAACATGGTGAGGATCGAATGTGTCTCGTAAACGAACCGAATGTAATGCAGTGCTGTGGGCGGGATGATCACTTCCCCATTGAGTCACGCTCGCAGCTCGGCCCGCGACGACTCGTTCACAAATAGTTCGAAGCTCCAAACTCTGCTGTTCGGCTTCCGGTTTGTCGCAGCTAACGCACAAAATTCCGTTGCCAGCGTGTCCAGAAGAACTGCATCCCTCCGCCGCTAGTTCCCCGGCGATGGCCGCCAACTCAGACGGAACAGTTCTGACGATCACGTCACCTGGCTGCCAGCCTGATCCGCAACGGGCAGCATGTTCTTCAATGCTGACTCGTGAAGTCTCAGCGGAAACAACCTCTTCAGCTTCAGCACAGTCCTTTCTAAGTTGACTGAACTGCCAATGACAGGATTCCGCAGAACCGTCGACTCCAATGAATAAAGACCACGGCAGGCCGGATTCAGTAGTCGTAGTGTCTGCCGAGTTGGAAGCCGCACAGCGGAAATCAAGCATAACCGGCGCCGCTTTGGTTGTGTTTAATGCGGTAAGTGCCGCTTCGAAGGACTTTGCGCTGCGGAATCCAAAGGCACGTACTTCTGTTTGTTCGGGAATGGGCTTCAGCTTGAAAGTCAGCTGAGTTAAAACCGCCAGCGAACCGCGAGAACCGATCAGCAGGCGACACAGGTCGTAACCGGCGACGTTCTTGACAACTCGCCCTCCCGCATGAAAAACGCGACCTGTCCCATCAACCGCTTCAATACCAATTAAATAGTCTCGAGCCGTCCCGTATCCGTATTGTCGAGATCCGGCGACGTCACTTGCGACAAGCGCGCCGACACTGATGGATGGGTCACAGCAATCAATCGGCAGCTGTTGATTTTCCTGTTTTAGAATATCCTGCAACGTGCCAACAGGCATTCCGGCCTGCACCGTGATGGTCATGTCGCGAGCTGGATAATCGACCGTCGCCTGCATGGCCCCAAGATTCAGTCGGCGAAAGTTGTCTGGCAGGTCCGCCGTCCGATTGGTTGCCAGGCGGTATCCGTGCGTGATTGCCGCCTTAACCGCAGCGCTGACTTCTTCCGTCGTTGCGGGCGATAATGATTGAACGTCGTGATTCATCACATCGCCGCCCTTCTGCCGGGGTGGCTTTTTTCAATGTGTTCCATACCACACGCGCCTGCCGTGGGCAGCATTTTGCCGGGACTGCAACGACCATCAGGATTGAAGACTCGGCGAACGCCGTCCATGACTTCCAGGTCGGTTTCTGTAAATAGTCGATTCATGAAGCTGATTTTCTCAACGCCGATTCCGTGTTCACCGGTGACGCTGCCGCCCAGTTCGATGCATTTACTTAAAATCTCATCGCTGGCCAGCATCACCCGCTGAACCTGCCGTGCATCGCGTTCGTCAAACAGCAAAATCGGATGCAGATTTCCGTCTCCCGCGTGAAACACGTTAACAATGCGAATATCGTGACGTTCGCTGACACTGGCGATAAATTTCAAAATCTCCGGCACCTTCGTGCGTGGCACAACGCCGTCCTGAGTGCAATAGCTGGGACTTAGTCTGCCAATCGCACCGAAGGCCTGTTTGCGACATTTCCAAAGCAACGCACGCTCCGCTTCCGTCTGCGACAATCGCACCTCGCGGGCCCCCGATGCTTTGCACAGATCAATAATCTGTTTCGCCTCGTGATCCACCGCAACTTCAAGACCGTCAACTTCAATCAATAAGACGGCTTCGGCATCCAGTGGAAATCCAAAATGAAAAGCGTCTTCCAGTGCGCCAACAATTCCCTTGTCCATCATCTCCAAAGCGGCTGGCACGATTCCGGCGCCGATGATGTTGCTGATTGCCTGAGTTGTGTCATCCACACTATCAAAGATCGCCAGCATTGTCCGATACGCCGCGGGGTTCGGAGTAACCTTCACCCACACTTTGGTGACCACACCGAAAGTGCCTTCGCTGCCGACAAATAATCCCGTTAAGTCAAAATCGCTTCCTCGACCAATGGGGCCACCAATCTGAGTGACTTCGCCTTCCGGCGAAACGAATTCCACGCCGATGACGTGGTTCACCGTTACTCCGTATTTCAGTGTGTGAGGTCCGCCGCTATTGGTCGCCACGTTGCCTCCGATTGTGCACGCTCCCTGACTGCTGGGGTCCGGTGCGTAGTGAAATCCGCTGCCCGCCAGTGCTCGTGTCAGATTCAGATTCACAACGCCTGGCTGAACAATTGCATAGCGGTCTCGAAGATTGATTTCCAGAATCTCACGCATCTTCGTTAGAGCGATCATTACACCGCCATGCACCGGAAGGCAGCCACCGGCAAGACTTGTGCCCGCTCCTCTGGGAACAAAAGGAACGTTGTGTTTGTTACAGGCCAAAACAATGGCCCGTACTTCCACTGTATTTACAGGAAAGACAACAACGTCGGGTACGTTTTTTTCGACGATATAGCCATCACATTCATAAACAAGCAATTCGTCCTGGGAATCCAAAAGACGCTTTGGCCCGACAACGGCTGCAAGTTCACGAAGCAGCTCGGAAGTAATGACGCATTGTTGAGAATCTGCGGTTGCTGACATGGTCGGTTTAGCTTGAGTTTTCTAAAAGCTGTTTTTTGGCTACTCAAAATGGGGCCGGAAGGAATCTGCACGCACAGCAGCAATTGAAGAAGACCGGTTCGCCATGCACTTTTTGGCGCCGCGTGCCAGTGTGACATGCAAGTCTGTTAATTCTGTTAATCCAGCCTTGGTTGCTGATCCGCTTATTTTTTTTTAGCCGAATCACTGTTAATAGTTGAAGCCATTCTTGCGAATGTGCACGAATGGCTCGAACTCAGCGATGTCCTGATGAGCGGTTGCGGCCGTTACATCAACCAGGTAGATCACGTGGTCACCGGCAACCATACTGGAAACGATAGAACCTTCCAGCGAAGACATCGCCGCTTTCAGCAGTGGCAGGCCATTCTTCGATTCTGCCACATCAATGCTGTCAAACGCTTCAACATCCGGATCAAACCCCTTGCCGAAGTGCTTGAACAGCAAGCCATCACCCTTTTTCACCTGGTTCAGTGTGACGGGTGACCCAACTTTCAGCCAGTCGTTCAAATAGCGAGACTTATTAACAGCAACTGTGACCTGAGGCGGTTCGAACGACGCCTGCTGAATCCAACTGGCCAGCAAACCTGTCTTTTGACCGGCCTCATTACCTGCCACCAGAATGAACACACCGCTGGGGATACGTCCCAAAATGGGGGCAACTTCTTCTTTAAGTTGTTCGGACAACATGCTTATCTTTGACCTGTACTTGAAACAGCCTTAAATCTTAAATCAAACTGGGTAACCAACTCATCTCGTTAAACAGAGATCTGGCAACAACGAGTACGACCGGAAACCCAACATCTGTGGTGGCATGATACTCAGAAGGCTTCGAAAGCGGAAACGACCGTCAGATCATCGCGACAGATCAGTCTGGCCAGCGAGTAATGAAACCCAATTGGCAACGGTTAAGGCAAACAAGTTGTCATAGTCGCCTTGGGACTCAAATCGCGGCCGAACCGTGGGCACCAAACCCTACTTGGCTTAGAACCGAGTTCGTCGCCAAAGCAGCCTTTCGCGCGAAAAGTTGGCATATTTTTTGCAATTTGCGTTATCGATCCTTCGATTAATGAGTTCCCTCGTCTAGAACTCAGAGAAATCAAGTTTCGGTGCGCGATTTACAGTCAATTGCGCACAAATCAGGCACATCGCAGTAGTGTCCCCAACGTTCAGCGGAAGAAATGCCCACAACCGATCCAATTAGCGGAATCATCGGCTCCAGTCCTCCGATGCAGGAGGTCTTCCGAATCACCAGAAAGGTTGCGCCGTCTTCGGCGACGGTTTTACTGACCGGTGAAACAGGTTCTGGAAAGGAACTGATTGCCAGAGCCCTGCACGAACTCAGCAATCGGGCAACTGGTCCGTTTATCCGAGTCAACTGCGGCGCGCTTTCAGAAAGTTTGCTGGAAAGTGAACTGTTTGGTCACACCAAAGGTGCGTTCACCAGTGCTATTGAAAATCGCACTGGTCGATTCGAAGCGGCTCATGGGGGAACCGTTTTTCTGGACGAGATCAATTCCGTCAGCTACCAATTACAGGTGAAGCTGCTGCGAGTTCTGCAGGAACAGGAATTCGAACGCGTTGGCGACACTCGGACAATTCGTGTTGACTGTCGCGTTGTCGCTGCCACAAACGTCGATTTGATGGACCTGATTCGGCAGGGCGATTTTCGAGAAGACCTGTACTATCGCCTGAACGTGATTCCGATCTACCTGCCTGCATTGCGAGAACGCCCCGAAGACATTCCCGCACTGGTCAATCATTTTGTGAGACGCTATGCCGAAATAAACCAGACTCCCGTTTCGCGAGTCACAACGAACGCGTTGAATTTCCTGACACAGTATGACTGGCCGGGAAATGTTCGTGAATTGCAAAATTACGTTGAGCGAGCACTGGTGCTGGGAACATCCGACGAACTGGATGCTGATGATCTGCCTCAACATGTTCGAGGCCTGGCGCCACTGCGCATCGGGCGCAAGGAACTGGATGATTCAGAATCCATGTGTACGACTTTGGTGACCGCGAAAATTGCCGACTGCGGCGAAGACTCAACCGACGTTCACAACCGCGTTGTCAGTGTTGTTGAACGAGAAGTGATATTGCAGGTTCTGAGGCAATGTCAGGGGGTGCAAACTCGAACAGCAACCCGCCTCGGAATCAACCGCAACACTCTGCACAAGAAAATCGACGAGTACGGACTGCACGACGAAAGCCGATAAAAACAGGCTGCTCATGCCCGTTCGGTTTCACGTGAAGTCTTAATGGCCAGCTTTCGTGCTGCCAAACCACATTGCACGTCAAAGGCCTTCTGTAAGGCCGATGCGGCAATTGAAGCGACTTTCGTGCTGTCCCCTCAGCAGCCGAAATGAACCATGAATGACTTCTTCTGCAAAGTTGCCGCCATAGGTTGCGTGAGACGGCAGCATTCAATCTTAAAGATTCAGCGGTTGACCTGGATTGTGGTCGACCGGTCCACGAAGCCTCTCGTCAGCAGTGGTTCTGACTGCATTACGACCTTAAAGCGTCAATCCTGCGGCAAGGCGGTCAAGGAGCAGTCAGGCCAAAGCCAACGCACTCCGATACCTGGCTGTTAGCTTCAACGACACCTTTAACCTAAGCACTCTTTGGTTTACGAACTGGCCACGCCAAAGACGTAAGTTGATTTATCGCTTAAAGCCGCAGGGTTATCGCGGCATCGCCCAAAAGTGCAGAACGATGCGGAATTGCCACGAATTTCCAGCATTCCCTTTCGCCTGAAAACAGCAATTCATCAGTTCGATGAAGACTCGGTCAAGAAAAAAAATGGAGAAACAACTTTGGGCGATAACTGAAATCCAGCACTCTACATGGGCCGATTAGTTGCACTTCCGCAACACGGTTAAGCGCGAAAATTAAAACAAAGATTGCCTTTCGCCAATTCGGATGGTGTAGAAAACGTACTTCGATGGAATTGATTCAGGTGAAAGCCATCGCCCCCAAAGAATGATCGCGTTTCGGCATGATTCACAACACCAGGACAAAAGCGACAGGTGACCTTCTTTACCTGGCGTTTCGAGCGGCTTACGTTACATCTTTCCAGCAAATGGCAGATGAATTCAGCCCGGAACCTCCAAGGTACAGTCGAGGATTCCTTGATCACATAACACTGGCTGCCGGCTGTGCGCCCCAAATCCAGCTGGACTTGCTGTTAAAAACCTGGAAACGCCTTTCTGAAGACGATTCTGAGACGCTGTCTGCGATTGATCAATGCGTCTGTTATTGTGCTACGTGCGAATTGGCGTTTTATGGTGAAACGGAAAATCGCCATCGAATTTCACGAGCATCAAACGGGCCTCGCGAAATGCCACTGCCGGATGTTATCTGGCTGGCGTCAAAGCTGCGAACTGTGCAAATCAACTGGCCTTTCCCCACAGACAGTGCCGGATTGCTGAGAGACGCTGAATTTCTGGGGACCGAGCTTGATCAGTGTCGAAATTTTGGCCCGGAACATCAGGCAGTTTCTGAAGTACTGCGACTTGTCGGAGAATGGCAGGTTTCTCCTCAAATTGTGTCGAATGCCGCTGGCCTGCTAACCCCGGACGAAATTGGCGAACTTGGCGGATTCTTCCAGAGACACCCCAGGTTGATGAATCTTTGACCGACGACCTTGCTTCTGAGTGGGGTTAAACAGCCTGCGTTGAGGCGAATCTGACTTGTTCTTAACTGACAAGCCCTGCTTGATAGCGATAGTCTCAATGCGTCGGTAGTATTTTCTCATTCTCGGGTGGACCGCTTGGTGCGTAAAGCTCGATTCTGCACCACGAAAACTAAGGTTGCCAAGCGCCATGGCGAAGAAATCAGTCGCACCTAAGGCTAAAAAGAAGCCAGTTCCGGCTCCCAAGCCAGCTACTGCGAAAAAGGTCGCTAAGAAAAAAGCTGCAGTAAAGGCTGCTCCTGTCATCAAGAAAAAGGCTCCTCGCCCAGCGAAAAAGAAGGGCGTTCGTCGAGCCACGATCTCCAGCGGGGTCCGAAAAAAAGCAGGGCGTAAGCTGGGAAGATCCAGAATTCCTCAGGAAGCACCTCTGGCAGTGATCTTCCAAAACGACCTGCAGGCACAGGAAGCCTTCACGCTGCTGGGAATCCAAACGATTCGCGAGCTTGAAGAATTCGACCCAGATGAACTGGTTCGACGTCTAAGCAGCCCCGCCAAGCAAACTGTCGGAAGAATTCGCAAAATGCTGGCCCTTAACAATCGCTGTCTTTCCAGTGACGAAGCTTTTGCGGTTGAGTTTCAGGAACGCCTGACTCAAAACCACATGAAAATGGGATAAGCCACGTCGGCACCGCCCGCTTCATAGACACAGCAAGGCGAATGGAACCTGAACGACGGCGTGGAACTTCATCCACGCCGGGCGTTCCGACTTTTCCTGATGCCCACTCCATGCGCCCTTGCCGTCTACAAAGCGGCGTGCTGATTTAGTGAGCCGACGAGCACCAGTCGCGGAGAAACTGTCACTGCGTGTTGAGCCAATGCTGCAGAAAGTTTCAGGGTCACTGATCGTCAGGGACCGAAACCTGTAGCTGGACCTGCCAAAGTTCCATTGCTTGCCACCTGAATCCCAACACCAGGCAACTTGCACGCCCCTGGATCCAGACGCTGCCAAAGCTGCACGACAGAATCGCAACCTTCAAGAGGCAACTGTTGCTGCGGCAACCGACAAACCTGAAAGCGCCAGAAATCCTGTAGAGGCTATCCACACAGCCGCTCTGCCTGTCTTAATCCTGCATCGGCAATCGTTTGGTAAGACGTTTTCCATTTCTCAGGATGACCACATCGACACTCTGACCTGGCTTGGTATTGCTAGCACCGTAGCCAAGCAACTGATCGGATGTCAGCAGGTCTGCACGACCATTAAACCCAACAATGATGTCGCCTTTCGCAAAGCCAGCTTTCTTTGCCGTGGCATGTTTGCCGTACTGACCAACGTTGGTCACCAACAAAGCCATCGCGTTGCTTGAAAGATTCAGTGAAACACGCTCGGTATCGGGCAGCGTTTCGACCTTTAGTCCGCCCAGCACCATTCTTCGCAGCCCCCACGAAGACACTCGCCAATCGATACTGTCCAGCTTTCTCCAGCCAGCCGGTAGCTCCAGCGAAATTTCCGTAGTTGCTGATTGCCCGGCTCTCTTAACCATTGTCGGTATTACGGCGCCATCTGAACTGGCTTCATTCAACACCCATTGCACGTCAGCCATAGACAGCAACGGTTGACCATTCAATGTTTCGATTGCGTCGCCAACCTTGAACCCGGCCTTCGCCGCCAAAGAGTCAGCTTCAACACTTTTGACTGTAGCCATCTGGTGCGGATCCAAAATCAACCCCAAAGACTTGGGATGCGGAAACGGATACAGCAACTTGTCAGGAATCGGCAATGCTTGCGAACGATAGAAGTCTCGCCGAGCATCGCCAATCTGATGGCAGTGAATACAACTTTTAGCAACGTCACCCTTATAGTTAAGTTTATCCGTGAACTTATCCTTCAAAGATGGGTACTTTTCGGGGCTACCAAACTCCAACGGTGATCCGGTTTTACCAGCGAGGGCCGCTTTATTGGACGGATAAGCTTTGTGCAGATCAAGAGCTCCCTGGAGCGCCAAGGCGAGCCCTGGCAAGCTGACGTCTCCAAACCATTCAGTTCTGTGAGAACGTGTTCCGAAACGACCGTAGATCGTTCGATCGGCGTTTAGCATAAACATGGCAAACGACTGATCTGTGTCATACTGAAACAACGAAAGATCAAGTCCATTGGTTGCCACAACTCGGACGCAAACAAACTGTTCCAGCAATGGACGAATAACCGGATCGGTATCTACCAGATCGTCGTCCAGCTTGACGCATTCTTCACAAGGGATGCACCGAAAGCCAACCAAAAGAGGCTTTCCGGTACGCCTGGCTTCTGTAAATGCCAGCGGAAGATCGTTGTAGATCCAGAATCCGTCTTCCGTCACTTTCGCTTTGTCTTCGCGAACCTTTTCATCGCGAGTCTTGTTTTGAGCAACTGCAGCCCGGGAAAAGCAAACTAAAAGCAAAGCAACCAGCAGATGTTTCATATCGTTCGCCTTTTCAACTGAGACTCAACGCCAGACTAGAATTGCCATTCGGACAGCACTGCGCCACACACAGCCCGTCAATAATCAGTGCCAGTCTATTCGGCGTCGATCGCCTTGCAAAGTGACTCGCCCCATTCTCGCAATTCTGCTTGCGCGCAAGCTTCGCACGCGTGAGTTCATCGCTGTGCCGGTGGATGCATTTGATAACGTTGACAACAAATGTAGTTACCACCATTCTCCAGCAGCCGATTCAGCAAGGCGCAAAGAAAACGGCTGATCAAACAAGGTTGCTTGATCAGCCGTTGGTTCAAATTTCAGGCAGTTCGCCGAATTGCTTCCGCAAAACTGCGATCAATTGCCTTTTCTAGCCTTGAGCAGAATCGTCTGAATTTGCCTTCTTACCATTCATTCGGCGTCGCAGGTAAGCAATGCCTCCACCCAACGCCAGCATCAGAAAACTGCCCGGTTCTGGAACCACGGGAGCCGATGTTGAACTGTCGTCACTGCCCATCTGGGCGTCGGTACCAGCACCAGTCTGGAAACTCGTATCGGACGGATCGGATGGCTGAGTAACTGGCAAGTCAGAGCCAGGCTCATCCGTTGTCGTGAACAGCCCGTCTACAGAATTGCCGCTACCGAAGGCGTCGGACGTTGAGCTATCTCCCGCCACAGTGGTTCCGCTGGACGAAACAGTGCTGCTTGAGCCAAACGCGTCTGTTGAAGCCCCAGAAGTGTCACTATTTTCGCTGCTGGAACTTCCGGCCAAAGATGTGCCGCTGGCTGAATTACTGTCAGTGGATGAATCTTCGCATTCACCGTTGCCAGATCCGTTTGATGAGCCGTTGCCGGTGCCGTTGGACGAACCGTTCCCAAAACCGCCATTCCCGGAACCATTGCCGGTGCCGTT
>CALFSX010000147.1 GCA_937916515.1 uncultured Planctomycetaceae bacterium
CCAGCCGGGAAAGTGCCATCCACTCACACGCGAATCGGCAGGATCGCAATATGGCAACGGCCTATTTCGCCCTAACCAATTTCACTTCGCAAAGACCTGTCGCTTTGATTGCTGGTTAAATTTGCCGTGGTCATAATTAAACGCAGGTTTGTCTTGTATGCAATTTTGCACAAAAACAGAATTGGCAACAGCAGCGCTGTCAGCAGAATGATTCCGATCAAAATCAGTTGGCCACGGTTTCCAAAACTATCGGCCACCAGCCACCAAAGATTCGGTGTCCATCTTCGAGCCGATCGATGCAAAAAGGCGAATGGATCGGTCCACTTCAACAATGCAATTTCCAGCAGTCCAACGGCAATCGGCGGCAGCCAAACCAGGTTGAATATTCGCCTGGAGGATTTTATTAAAGTGACGCGAAGATGATCGTGACAGGAACGGCAACGTACCTTAAAACGGGGATAGCAAAGTGTCGCCTGCTGAACAAAAATCCCGTTCTTTCCACAAGTTGGGCACGTGAGCGTATGGCGAGACATTTCACGCATTGATCCTGTGATCTCAATGGAACATTCAGGCACTTCAATCGCTGGAGGATTGTAGGGGCTATTAAGCATGGCACGTCACCGGAAGTTCAATATGGCTGCTTCAGCATTCGTCAATAAGTTCCGCGAAGGTAGGTCGCGATTTGATGAGCCTGTCATAAGGTTCGACAGGGTTAGCGGCGAAAGTAAATTTCGCATGAATTTTTCCGCTGAACCTATCATTCTGAATGTTGCCGAGCATCAACGATTGTCCATCTCGCAGCTCTGATATGGCTATTCCGGGAAGTAACATGGCGGTCTGCGAGAACGCAGCATATTTTTTCAACACATGGCACCGACGGCGGCGTAGATTGTGTTTTTCAGGGTAGCTTAGACTAATTGCAGGTAGAATCGGTTGATTGATCGTGTCAAACTGACCGATTCTGGCAGGAGTTTGTGGCACTGTCTGCTTCTGTGGGGTAGCCATTCCATGGATGTCGGTCGTCTGGAAAACGGTCACTCCGGTCTGTCAGATGCATTGGGCGATCCAGTGACGATTACTGCTTGGTTAACCGCGAATGGGCCAGTTACGGCATGAATAATCAACGATGGTTTTACGAATTGCTGATGGAAGAGTTCGGACCTACATCAGCCGCAGATCTGCTGCAACTGATTCAGGATCGAACTCTGGGCCAATCGGATCGCGTGCGCCCTGAATCTTCGGCGTCATGGATCACGGTTGCGGAATTCTTAGACACGTTTGCTGCTGACGCCGAATCATCCACTGACGACGACACCGACGATGATCGTCATGCGGAACTTGATATTAATTCGTTTAACCTGCAGGGAGATGGCACCCCGAAGCAGGAACCGGAATTGAATATTGACAGCTTCAATTTGCAGGGAGACAGCGATTCTCCCAAACCCGCCAGTACTCGAAATCGCCGCCCGCCAGTTATTGAAGAGCCAGAAGAGGAAGACGAAGCGACGTACTATGTACGGTCTTTGGGGCTCGAGCTCGGGCCGTTGACGCAGGATGAAATCGTCGACATGGCGAAGAGCGGGTCGTTTTCTCGAGGTGACGAAATTCGTGAAGGCAGCGAAGGCGACTGGATTGCCATTGAATCTCTGACCGGGCAGATGGAACAGCGGTCATCTGAATCTCCTGCATCTGAAGATGTTGAAAATGAACCTGCTGACGAAACAGAAGTTGATTCGATAGCTGGAACACCTTCGGCAAAACCGGGAAAGAAGAGTGTTCGAAAGAAGGCCGCTGGAAGCAAAGCTCAACGACCGGCTGCACCAAAACGGAAGAAACGCAAAGCCAAAAAGGACGAGTTCCTGCAGGAGATTTTTGCAGAACTGTTTAACGAAGACGGGAAACTGAGAGACGATCGAAAACCAGAAGCACCAGCGGCTGCGGCAGCTGCTGGCGGTGTAACTCAAGGTTCCAGTGAGACAGCTGGTGGTTCGTTCTCTCAGACGGGTGGTCCAGCAAGTAGCGCCGCCGCAGCTGGAATGACGGCTGGCGCAGCAAGCGGCTATGGTCAGGCCATGGGTGCGGCGGCCGGCATGAATTCTTCACCGGTTCCGGGCATGCGAGCAACGCCAGGAGCCGCTGGAACACCTTCGCAATTTACACCACCCGCTCCGCAGTTTCGCCCGTCAAAGCCGTCCAGAGGCGGTGGAGGTGGCTTTGCAATGCCGGAACCGAAAGTTCTGGGCATTATTGGTGGTGCGTTGTTGGTTGTATTGCTGATCGTCGGCGGATTTATGGGGTACTTACCAACGTCATTAGGCACGCCAAGTGCCGCCGACTTCTTAAAGGAATTTGCGGCAGCTCACGCCCAGGCCAGCGCTGGGCCGGAATCTGCATGGAATGAGCTGGAGACAAAATTCGGTGATAGAGCTCGAGCAATGGCCAGAGCGTTGGCTCCGCATGCATCCAAAAACCCCAAAACCAAGCATGAACTGAATGCATCTCTGTACATCGTGACATTGATCGCAATCCCGTTTGACAAAGCCGATGAACGAAAAGAAGCGTACGCTCAGTTCACTAAAGCAGCGGCTGGAAGATAGTCCACAACAGCTTCGGTGCGCATCATTCAAATCACACCTCGCTTGACGGCTGGCTCCTGGCAGGCTTCGGGGCCCATTGAAAGCCTGCTGGACAGATTTCAGCCTGCGGTGGCACTGATTGGTTCCAGCAACCGACTTGTCGATACTGGATGGCAGCGGCTTCCGGCGACGTTGTTGAAATTTCCACGTCGGTCATAAGTTCGAAACCGGCGAAGCGGTTGGGGCGAGGCAGAACGTCCAGCATCCATGGGAACTGCGTCGGATTGTGAGTTGGCGGCAACGACAGAGTGAGATTGAATGCCACGGTTCCGGCAATCACAGCCAGCGCGTCTATGGTGGCTGACAACTGTGCGGCAAGGTTCATTAGGTCAGTCAGTGGCAACTCACCAAACGGCACAGGCCGATCCAACGTTGGACAGATTCTCGCCTGCCACGCAGTTCGACTTGCAAAGGGACACACAACAACCAACCCGCGTTGTTCATTTACAATTCGACTACCATCGGCTCGTTCTGCATTCAACCAGACTGCATAAAGTGATTCGTCGCTGTGATTCGCGTGCGTGTGTTCTGCGAATAGTCGAGCTTCCAGTTGCGGTGGAATAAAATCTGTTGCCAGAATCTGAGAATGGCAGTGCGACAAAGATGCTCCCGCGCCGAATCCTTCGTTGCGAAAGATATTCACACTGCGAATGGCTGGATCTGCAGCCAGTGAACGAAGTCGCATTTGCCACGCGAACAAAATTCTGGCAACCTCAATCGTCGAAAGCTCAGAAAGTCTGGTTCGCTGATCTGGGCATTCGACTACAACTTCGTGAAATCCAGTTGCAAATTGCCTATGCAACTTTGATCTCAACAAATTAACAGCTGGCATTGCGACAGCGGCTGAATGGGAGTTGCCTTTGCATTCGCGAGCGTTGCGTTGTGCACCTG
Source organism: uncultured Planctomycetaceae bacterium (assembly GCA_937916515.1). Classification (GTDB taxonomy): domain Bacteria; phylum Planctomycetota; class Planctomycetia; order Planctomycetales; family Planctomycetaceae; genus Fuerstiella. The sequence continues at coordinate 3,528 of CALFSX010000147.1, forward strand.
ATTTCGCGTTGGACGCTAAGTCTGTAACGGCGGGATAACGATTGGGAACGACTCGCAACAACCACTTGATCGCATTTTCAGCCGAACCAACTTTGCGTAGCGCAAGTCGTTCGCGGGGAGTGTCGTGTTCGTTGCCTTCCAGAAAAGGATCGTAATTGACTTGAGAAGTTACCGACTGCACCACCTGAACAGGGCGACTGCCTCGACCGCTGGCAACAATCACATGGCGACCGGTGAACGGATCAATTCGAAGTTGATTTGCTAAGTCATTCACGGCAAAACTGCTGCTTCAGAAGCCGCACTTGAAAGAAGAATGGAGTTTGCCAGACAGGTAGTAATTTTTGTGCAGACCTTTGCATGTTCCGATTCGAAAACCTGTCACAGCGTTGTTGCAATTACCTGAAAACAATTAGCAACAACAGCCAGCCTGGCACTGAGGGATCTTTCTCTCACCACAGAACCAATGTGGTGGGCAACATCTACCCTGCATAGTTGCAGCCTTGCGATGATTAATAAACTGCCAGTGGACGCCGCAAGCCTCCACGCGGGTTTCCTGATGGCGATGTTTCCGGCATACCAGAAATGCCGTACAGCAATCGCTGCTCTGCGGCTTTGCGAGTTTCAGTTCTAGGCGTCGCGTATTCTCGCGGGCGACCACCGATATCGGGGCCGATGTCTGGATCAGGAAACGGATCGTGTTCTTGAAATGATCGTCGCTCTGATGCGGGATTGCTTGCCTGCAGCATCGGATAGCGACTGTACATCGGAGAAATACAACCACTGAAAAGCAGCATTAAAGATGCGAAAAGCACAAACGAACGCACGATTCGCCCGCTGTTGGCGACGCAATGCAGCGAAGCGTTATTCGCAGAAAAGTGTTTTGTTGTTAAGCGGTCCATGGGGCTACTTGCTGAAGACAAGTTCAGGAACACACAGAAGAAAAGCTTAAGCAGATTCAACAACTTGAAAACGTACAACAGTTTCAGGTTTTGCCACGCAACCACTTTTACATGCAGCAGCAGGGTGGCAAATTGAACACCAGATTGCGTTTCAGGAAATGCATCCAGTATCACCCAGGAACAGGCTGAACTGTTTGCTTAAGCTGGAGAAGCAGGAAGATTGAGAGGCAAAGTAGAGAGGAAGCTGGAATCTATTCGTTATCACTGATTTGCAGCAACCCTGATCGGTAAATTTTGCTGAAACACGTTGTCTTCGCCTGAAGTCAACGTTGATTAATTTTTGTTAGCAATCGCCTTTGACATAAACGAAGAATCTTCCTATCGTCTGCCCTCCCACCACATGGGTTCGAATGGAATTGAACTTGTTGGGATCCCTGAGGGGCATGGCCATGGACGGCCCTTTCCCTCTTGTTTCTGTTCACAAGGTGATTGCTGTGAAGTAAACACCGTGCTCAGAAAGTACTCATGATGCGAATCTCTTGAATCGCCGGGGTTACCCAAATTCACGGCGTCACGGATTGCTATCCGTGACATTCTCATACCGGATATCTCAGACCTGCAACGTGATTGACTTCTCGGTTAAAATGCAGACGAACTGATGTCGAGGTCCAGGCAATTTATCGCGAGACGACTTGCACGCCTGCTTTTTTGGACGCCGTTGCTCTGCGTTGCCCCTGTATTCTTTTACGTCGGGGAAAATGTTCCCGATTTGAACCATGGCAATATCGCGGACGGGTTCCGTAAATTGAATGCCGCCGTTTCAACCCTTGCACCACTGACTGCGGTTTGCTGGATTCTGGCATTTGTTCTTACCGCCTTCGTTGATGTTCTGGCGATTCCAAAACAACGATGGACAATCTGGATGGCGATCTTTGTCGGAATGATCTTCTTAACAAGAGCTCCGCCCTTGACCTGGTGGCGTGGTTGTCTGGAAGACATGGACCGCTGGAATCGCCGAGCCGCTCCGTTGTCGCTCTTAAAACTTGACTCAATGTGAACATATTCGCTGCAGTAAGTAGTCTAAACACTGGCTGTCATGTGGCTTGAATAACCGCTTTCCGGGCATTCCCTTCGATAAAGCGAAACGACTGCATCGCGCCGCAGCAAACCAGGGCCCGGCTCGTTTGGCATTCAGCCTTTCAGACAATATGCTTCAATAACGGTCACGCTACTGCGTCCTTTGTCCGACGCATCAATGCGAACACGTGGCGCCTGCAACAAGCGGCGTTCGCTGATGAGGCCTGATCCGTGCGGCTCGCTCGACATATGGATTGCCAGTGTGTCCGCTGCGAAATCTTTGCAACAAATGAATCCTGAAAGACCATAATCATGAGTACGACGACAGAATTGGATCAGGCATTGCTTCCGGAAGTCGTTGCCTTTCTTGGCAAGGCTGTCCACCATGCTTTTGTTGACGGAGACTGGCTGGAAGCGTCAAACGGCGAAACCTTTGATGTTGTCGACCCAGGAAGTGGCGAAAAAATAGCCACTGTCTCAAGCCTGCAAAAGGCAGATGTTGATAAAGCTGTCGATGCAGCCGCTCGATCATTTGCAGACAGTGGCTGGGCGAAAATGCCGGTCGCTGAACGCAGCGCCGTCCTGCATCGCATTGCAGATGCCGTTGAACATCGCAAGTCGCAGTTTTCGCAAATTGAATCTCTGGACTGCGGCAAGGTTTACAGCCAGGCCGAAGAAGATGTGCAGGGCTTTATTGACACCTTCCGCTACTTTGCAGACCTTGCTCAAACAGTCAACTATCGCAGTGTGATTGCGGTGAAGAACCACGAAGCGTGGGTGGCCCGCCATCCATGGGGCCCTTGTGGCTTTATCATCCCATGGAACTTCCCGATTCTGCTGGCCGGTTGGGGATTAGCTCCCGCTCTGGCTGCAGGCAACACGTGTGTGCTGAAACCTGCCGAAGACACTCCTTTGTCGGCGTTGTATCTGTGCCACGTGATTCAGGAACTGGATTTGCTTCCGCCAGGCGTGTTGAACGTCGTGACCGGTATGGGCGAAACCGCAGGAGCAGCTGTGGCTGGAAATCCGAAATTCCGGCGTATGAGTTTCACAGGTTCGCCGGAAGTGGGACGCCTTGTTGCAGAAGCGTGCGGTCGAAATCTTGTGCCCGTTAAATGCGAACTGGGAGGCAAAGGCGCGGCTGTTGTGTTTAACGACGTGGATATTGCCGTCACCGCAGACAAGCTGGTTGCCGCAATCACCTATCACACCGGGCAGGTTTGCTGCGATGCGACTCGCTGGTTGATTCAATCCGACATCTACGACAAGTTCGTCGGCGAATGCGTTGATCGCATGCAATCGGTAAAGGTTGGCTATCAACTGGACTCAGGAACTCAGATGGGCCCGGTTGTTAGCGCCGTTCAGCGAAAACGTGTGCTCGGCTATCTGGAAAAAGGCGTGACCGATGGTGCTGAACTTGTGCTGAAAGGCGGAGTCGCTGAAGTTCCCGGCAAGTCGGGTTTTTATGTAAAACCAGCGTTGCTGGCGGGGTCATTGAACAATGTTGCGGCTCGCGAAGAAATTTTTGGCCCGGTTGCTTTTCTAACTCCGTTTAAGAGCGAAGAAGACGGCATTCGCATGGCCAACGATACTGAGTACGGACTGGGAAACAGTGTTTGGTCGCAGGACCTGGCAAGGTGTGCTCGCGTTGCGGAAGCCTTTGAATCCGGCAACGGCTGGATCAATGCTCACAACCTCATCGTTCACGGCGTGCCTTACGCGGGCATCGGGAAGAGCGGCATGGGCGGAGGAGTCGTTTCTCCGGAAACACTGAACGACTATCTGCGACCGATCTCCGTCATTCGCCCGGTATAGCTCAATCAATCAAGCCGTTGTAACGCGCGGCCTCATAAAGCTGCGAATCAGTAACACAGCGCAAACAAAAACGCCACGCAATTTGCGTGGCGTTTTTTCATTCGCATTACTAACGCTTAGTGCCCTACAGAAAGCTTACTGCTGACTGAATGTCAGGCCCCTCAGGCTGTCATCTCCGCTGTTGTCGATCGCTGTGTCCAGGCTTCCGGAAAGGACATATCCGTCAACTTTGGAACTGGCTTGAGCAAGCTGCGACTGAGCCTGAACGTATTGGAGGTTCGAATCGAAGTATGTTCGTCGAGCGACAAGTACCTGCACAAAACTGGTTTCGCCCGCTTCGTAAGCAAGTTCGGCAAGCTTAAGCGATTCAGCCGCGTTTGGCAGAATTTCCTGCCCATATTTTGTAACGGCGGCCAACGATGAATCGTAGTCTGAAGAAACAGAAGCGAGTCGAGCCTGAATTGATTTTTCAATGCGTTGAACTTCCAGGCAAGCTCTGCAGAATTCGGCCTGGGCGGCGGAGATGTTACCCTGATTCTTGTTGAACACAGGGATGGGAGCACCGACCTGAAGGTTCATCATGCCGTTGTTTGTCGCATTGTCGACACCCGCACCAAACTGAACCGTGATGTTAGGCGTCGCCTGCACGTCCTGCCGTCGCAAAGCTGCACGAGCCTGAGCGACTCGCGTTTGAGCGGCGGCGTATTCCGGGCTGCTGCCGATAATCGCTGCACTTAGCTGGTGCCAGTCTTTTTGGTCCATGGAAGCGGGAAGTTCGCCGACAAGTGGTGACTGTTCCATGTACGACGAACCGGTGAGTGCCACAAGCCCTCGCCAGGCCGCATCAAACTGAATCTTCGCCTGTTGCAGGGCCAGGTCAACTTCGTTCTTTTGAACGGTCGCCTGCAATGTGTCGATTCGCGTATCTTCACCAGCGGCTGCACGAGATTCCGCAACCTTAATTCCCTTTTCGGTGACCGAACGGAAATCGCCGATCAACTGAATACGACGTTGTGCTGCCAGTGCTTCATAGAACTTGACTCGCACATCTGTCGCGACTCGTAACTTCTGAGCTTCCAGTTCCTGCAACTGAGCTCGAACCGCTTCATTCATCACGCAACGGTTCAGTTCCAGTTTTCCGCCGGTGACGAATTCCTGTTCTACAAACGCAATGTGCTGATCGGTGTTTCGATCGGCAAGTTGTTGCCCCTGATATCCAAAAATCGGGTTCGCCTGCAGGCCAACCTGATGGCGAAAACCAGCCGCCTTCTGAGTCGTAGCGGCCAGTTCCTTAATGGACGGGTTGTTGTTGAACGCCAGCGATTCAAAATCGGCAAGCGACATGCCCGCATGATTGTCTGACGACTCAACGGCGTGTTGGCCATCAGAAACCGACGCCAATGCTGGCGCATTTTCGTCGTAGCTGTTTTGGTCAGTGGCGGAAACCAGACTGATATATGGCGTCTGGTCATCGCCGTATGCGGCAGACGTCGCATCTTCGTCGAAAGACTTCGGTGAAGATGCATCCATGTCTGAATTAACCAGAGCGGCTGGAGGCTGATAGCGATCGACTGTCGCAGCCCCACGTGTTCGCCACTGGTTTTGGCTGCAACCTGAATTGATAAGCGCCGACAGAACGAATGCGGCAAGACTGATGCGTTTCATGATGGTTGGGTTCCTTCCCTGTTTCCATCATGAATATCGACTTGTCAACAGCGACTCCAAACGGCGAACCCGTCAAACCGGTTAGTCCCGCAGCTTCAAATGTGAAGCGACAATAGACTTGGCACGACCGCGACAACCGGAACACGGCGCAACGGAAAGTCCCGCGAAAACCGCTGAATACTGCCTTCATTGACGGGCAAAACCGATTGCGTTTTACCCAAATGTCCTTCGAAGCGCGACGGCGGCCGAGCGGGAAAGCATTCACAATCAGCCAGCTTTATGCGGCACTGCGTTGATCGTCTTCGGAATCAGTTCTGGCAGACTGGACTGCTCTGAACGATTGCGCTTCAGATTCAGCCACCTGTTCCAGCAGGTCTCGAATTGCTTCTTCTGCTTCGCGGCGTTCCTGGTGCCACTGAGTGCGAACGGTTGATAGTTGCTCTTCCAGGCTGGCAATGCGAGCCGCGTCCTGAGCACTGTGATCTTTGCTCATCTTTTCGGCAAGTATTCGTTCCTGTTCCGTAAACCACTGTTCCAGCTCTGTGCGATCTTTGCGGAACTGTTCCTGGCGACTGGCCAGTTCGCTGGATTTCGCTTCCAATCGATCTCGTTCGCTGCGCAAAGGCTGGTGCAGCTGTTCAAAGAACTGCTCCACTGCTTTGTGAGCCTGATCGTACGACGGCGAATTCACATCGGCCGTTGCAATGCCGGACGAAGACGCCATCAGCTCTTCCAGCAACAGGCGTTGTTCCAGAATGTCTCGCTGCTTGATATCCAGTTCCGCTCGCATCTGATTCACATGCTGCAAACGCTGTTCAACTTTTTGAGCGGTTTCCAGAGATGCCTGTTCTGCCTGACGAATGCGGCGCGTGCGAGCTTCCAGATCCTGCATCACAGAATCCTGATGTTCCTGCAATCGTTCGCGCTGACGTTTCATGTCAAGTTCGGCGCTCATGCGTTCGCGTTCGACGACCTTTTGTTCGCGCTTCAGCGAAACTTCCTGAGCATCCAGGGCGGCACGAATTTTCTGCAACTGACCAAAACGCAGCCGATGCTGTTCGTCAAAACGAGTTCGCTCGCTGCGATACAGTTGTTGATCTCTGCGCAGTTCGCGAAGTTCTTCTTCGAAGTCTTCTCTTGCTCGTGCCAGATGTTCAAACTGAAAGCGATACCGTCGCTGCAGGTTGTTCTGTTCTGTCAGCAGCCCCTGACGACGTTTTTCAATTTCTTCACGCAGCCGCTTTTGTTCGGCGTCCAGTTGCTGACCGAACAGTTCTCGCTGCTGCTGCAGATCTTCGTTCTGCTGAGTCAGTTCAGCAGTTTGAGCTTCTTTGTGAGACGCCCATTCCTGACGCACTCGATGAAGCTCGTCCAGTTCGGAAGCCAGCTCTCGCCGAACAGCTTCGCGCATCTGTTCGCGTTCGACTTCGATGTCGTGGCTGATCTTGCTTAATCGTTCGGCGTGCTGATTTTCCAGCTGATCCGTGCGTTCCAGCAGTCGCTGACGTTCTGTTTCCAGCCCATCGCGCTGACGTTGCATGGCTTCGCGTTCGCGAGCCAGTTCGGCATTTACGGCTTCATGAAGTCTCTGGCGTTTGGCGTCCAGTTCTTCACGGTTTTCTTCAATGATTTCGCGTTGCTGATCCAGTTCGGCCTGCAGGTGTCGCAACTGTTGCTGGCGTTGATCCAGTTCGGCAGTGACTTCTCGCTGAGCCGTGCGGTCTCTGGCAACCTGTTCTGCAAACTCACGAGCTCGCGATTCAAACGCGCTGCGATCGGCACTTAGTTGATTGCGTTCCGAAACGACGTCGGCCTGAAGTCTTTGCAGTTCGCTGAAACGCCGTTGCAAGCCTTCGGCTGCAGCGCTGGCCTGCATTAAGACCTGTAGAGCATCCTGATCAGCGTCTCTCACGGTATGCGTTGTTACAGACAGTTCTCCACCGGCTCGTATTCGAACCGATGCGTCTGGCTGCGCATTGTGAGAGGGGTCTGTCATGTCAGGGATTCCATTCCCAAACAGGTCCGGATATCGCAGCGTGGTAGCCAGCGATATCGATCAGCAGCCAACCGCGTCTTCCGGATCCAGATCCTCTGGATACACCGCGTTGGCTGATTGACTTTTCAAACGGAAGGTTTGAAGAACCAGTCTGTGTGCTGATTCTGAGCGATGTTTCTTAATGACACAATACGACAAACCGCCGCGAGTCGATGAAAACGCGCAGCGGTTTGAGGTGTTTGACGTGGACCGGTCGATTTAGCCGCTGTGACTAACCGACTGCGGTTCCCAACATTTTTTCAAAGTGAGCCTTCGGTGGTGCACCAACAACTTTGTCCACCATTTCGCCGTCCTTGAACAGCATGACGGTTGGAATGCTGGTGATTCCGTAAGCGGCAGCAGTTTTCTGATTGTCGTCAGTATTGACTTTGCCAATCTTCACCTTGCCAGCAAATTCTTCGGCCAATTCTTCAATGGTTGGCATCAGCATTCGGCAAGGACCGCACCACGGCGCCCAAAAGTCGACCAGTACGGGCTCAGAAGACTTTAGTACGTCGTCTTCGAAGTTAGCATCTGTGAATTCGTGCAGGTTTCCTGCCATCTCTCTTATTCCCTGAAACGTTAAATTGCCGTATCTCTTTGCCGGAAATTCCGACTCAGCGTTTTTGCCTTCTGACGACACCACCCGTCGGAAACTTACATAAATTAAGTAAGCAGCCTGACCAGGCGATATCGATTTCAACTCAACGAACGCAGAATTGCTGCTGGGACGCGAGTCGTTCTTGCCGGGATTATTGGCGAACCACAGTTGACTGTCAACGTGATTCAGTTCATCCCGTTGATGCAAACTGCTTTGATGCAAATATTTGTGTCGTTTGGAGGCCAGGAAGCGAATCACGTAAGTGGCGGCCGCTTTCTGTGGGTGGGAACATGATCAGCGTTCACGGAGCTCTCAAATCACGCTGATTTTACAGGGGAAGGGCCGCATTTCCGCTATTTTTGCACTTCAGAACGTTCAGATAGCAATTGCCCACTGGATTGTAATTGCCAAAAATGCCTAAACTCCGCAGGTGAGGTATTTTGCGAAGAGGGATCGTTAGCAATGCAAGACGTAAGCCAACCAAAAATGACGCTTAGAACAGCCATCGCGCAATTCCGGCGTTCAGTCGTGTCTGTAGCGACAGCTGCGCGATACATTTTGGTGGTCGCCGTGTGTCTGTCACTGCTTAACGTATCTGCGACAGCTCAGCAGCTGAAACCGGCGGAAATTGATTTCCCGGAGTTTGGCGATCTGTTTCCGGATCTCAAACCATCGTCACCATCTGGCATTGGAGGAAATTCGGGTTCCGGACCAATTCGTATTCCAGAACGCAACGACAACTTTCTGCCTCAACCTAACTATGGCCAGCCTGGCACAAGCAGTCGTCAACCATATCAGCCTTCCGCCGGCAGCGGCGTGCTTCGAACATACGAAGATCAGGAAACTCCGGCTCGGAAACCTTATCAACCGTATTCAGATCAACCGTATTCAAATTCGTATCTGAACTCAAACCCTGACGCGTCAAATCGGTCCAACGTCCCCAGCACGAATCTGCGAGGTCCGGTTTACGATCCGATCGACGGTCGCATTCGTCAAAATTTTGATGATCGCCTACCAGCCAGCTCAGATGGCTCGGCCATAAATCCACAAGCAGCCGCGCCGGTAAAGAAGGGCTTCGACTGGACTTCACACGTCACATCGGTGGCTGATCTGAAGTTCAAAACGTCGAACGTATTTTTGCATGGCGACGCATTTCTGACTCCCGCAGAAAAGGCTGCCTATCTGGATTTGCTGGATGCGATCGCAGAACGTCGTCGAGCTCTTGTGCAGCAATCGGTAGACGAACAAAGTTCCAGCAATGTTCAGGTGAGTCGTTGGGAAGAAGCGTTTTATCAGTTTGCCAATGCTCGCAAGCTTGCGTGGAACAACGGCAAACTTAGAAACAGAGAGATCCCCACAGAATTGCCTGGCGGACTTCCTGACCCGTTTCGAGAAGCAAAGCCGGTGGCCACCACTGCAGATGCCGCTGATAACGCGCCGTTTGTAATGCTGGACGATATTGCTCGTTTTCCGGAAGACTATGTCGGACGTCCGATCATTCTTTACGGTCGATTTGCAGCAGAAACCGTCGACCGACTTGTAGAAGACGAACGCCCGGAAGCCAGCATTGCCTATCAGTTTAAAGATCAGGAACGAAGTCGGCAGGTTTCCGTTCTTCGTGGAGTTCTGACATCGCTGGAAACAGGCCGCCCGATTGCTCAGGTGGATACTCAAAGCCTGTTAACGCCTCAACGAGACACAATCAGCATTAACGATTGGCCAACCTCGGAATCATCGATCCCGGTCGTTGTAAAAGGCTGGGTGGTCAAGAAATGGGACGGTCGACCATTGGTGTATTGCGAATCGCTGCGGCAGATCAGTCCAAATCCGCACATCACAATGATTCGCACTGGCACGATCGACAAGCGTCGCATCGCCGACGAAGAAAAGTGGTTGTATTACGAAACCATGGAACAGGTAGCACTTAACAGTCCCAAACTGCAGCAAGGCATTGCGTCGTCCGTGCTGCGTCAGCGAATCGACGACTTGTTGCTGCAGGTGAACCAAAAAGCCAGTCTGGAAGTCGCTCAACTGACAGACAAATTGCAAAAGGGAACAATTACCGAAACAACTTTCAATACACAGAAAACACGTATCGGTCGACAACTGGGACAGCGCGTCAGCCGCTATCGAAAATACAGAAAAGATCCGGAACAGTTTCAAACCTATGTTGATATGTTTCAAAATCCGGATGTCTGGCACGGTCACCTGGTAACACTTCACGGACACGTTCGTCATGTGGTTAGCTATCCTGGCGATGACATGTTGTACGACGGACAGATGCTGCACGAACTGTGGCTGTTCACAGACGATTCTCAGCACAACCCCGCAGTGATTGTCACTCCCAATCTGCCGCGCGACTTCCCGCTGGATGCCGGTGTAATTGATCGAGTGAAAGTCACAGGCTGTTTCTTTAAACGATACGTTTACGGTTCTCAGGACAGCGACCGGATTGCTCCACTGATTTTGGCTGGCAAAGTCGATTGGGAACCCACCATCGATCAGGTTCAGTCGCTGGTGAAAAATGGTCAGCTGGCCGCAGATTCACCAAGAGCCAAGCGAGCCGCAGCGTTGTCGGGTTCAGAAATCGGCAATTCCGCCATGATCATGATCTGCGTTTTTGTCTTGCTGGTGATGATGATTCTGTGGGGACGTGCTCAGCGAGAAGAACGAGACCGCGTAAGGCTGCGAAAACGCGTTAACGAAGTGCCTGAGTTTGAAAACCCGGCCCTTCCCGATTACCCTGTCGGACTTTCCGACCTGGGCACCGATTATTCTCGCGAGTATCGGTTGTCTTAGTTGATTGTTGCACCGTCGCGACGGACGATGCAATTGTTAGCCTGATGAAGTCCCCTGCCGCTTGTGTTAGACTTCTTCAAACAGCAAATTTGTTCATGTTGAGTCAAGTTTTCAGAGCGACAACGGAGCGTTTCTGAGCCTCAGCTCAAATGGTCTGAGGCACAGCCTCGTTAGATTGTGAATTCGCACAATCACATAACATTGCACGAATCTTCCCACGGCCCAGCAAACAACCTTCGCCAATCTTCAGAAGACAGTTCCCGTGCTTCAAATCCCCGCTATCAACGACCGACCGATTCGACTTGGCGTACTGATCAGCGGTGGAGGCACCACGCTTCTGAATTTTCTGGATTGCATTCGAGATGGATCACTGAACGCAGAAGTTGCGGTGGTCATTTCCAGTCAGCCAGACTGCAAAGGCGTGCAACGATCGATCGACGCGGGCCTGAACTGCATCACCGTATCGCGGAAAGAGTATTCTTCAACCGCTGATTTCAGCGTTGCGGTATTCAATCATCTAAGAACCGCCAAAGTTGATTTGGTAACTTTGGCGGGATATCTGAACCTGTTATCCATTCCCGATGACTTTGCCCTGAAGGTTCTGAATATTCATCCGTCGCTGATTCCATCTTTCTGCGGCAAGGGAATGTACGGCCATCATGTTCATGAAGCTGTGGTCAATCGCGGAGCCAAAGTCAGCGGTTGTTCAGTCCATTTCGCCGACAACGAATATGACCAGGGCCCAATTGTTCTGCAACGCAGCGTTGACATTCCGGATACCGCCGATGCAGACACCGTAGCGTCGCTGGTGTTTGAAGAGGAAAAACTTGCTTACCCAGAAGCCATCCGACGCTACTCATCAGGACGCCTGTCAGTCGAAGGCCGCCGCACGTTTTATCTTGCTGCGGATTGACCTGACAAGGGCTTCGCCCTTGACCCAGTGGCGTGGCACGCAGAAAGTCGTGGTACGCTCGAATCGCCAAGCCGCTCCGTTGTCGCTATGGACAACATGCTCGCATCATTTTAAGTAAGACTCGAAGCCGCAGCGTGCTGGGTGGCACTTAAACCAGTGACCACGTTTTTGCTCCGTGACCATCCGCGACTGGAAGTGAAATACTAAATTCCGTGAGTAAATGCTGCCACCAGCCCACGGCTTAACGCGCCCTGACAACACCTTTACCGTCAGCCAATTCCTTGCCCGCACTCAGCCGTAAACCGTTGCGTCATGCCTCGGCGACTTAGTTCAGCGTTCAGAATGTTGCGGTAATGAGCCAGTCGAGCGACGGCGTCATCCAGAGAACCGCCGAAGGATCGTTCTTCATCCAGATAGATCAGCGGAACGGCAAATTCACTGATTTTCCAGCCCAGATCAGCCGCCTGAATCCAAAGTTGCAGCGGCATGGCATAGCCAGTGTCGGTGATGTCCAAGCCTGTCAACGAGGAGACTCGATAAGCCTTGAAACCACAAAATGCATCTGTGATTCCCAGATGGAGTTTTTCATTCAGACAGTTGGTGATCTGCATGTTAATGCGCCGACGGTCTGCCGGAGCGACGCTGTTGTCATCGAAGTCATGCAGATATCGGCTACCGGAAACCATGTCCACCGGATTGTTCGGATCGTCGACTAACGACGCGATTTCACTGATCAGGCCCGGTTGATGCTGGCCATCGCAGTCAATGGTCACCAGTACGTCGTAGCCGTAACGAACAGCCTGCTCAAACGCGGTCGTTAATGCCGCACCATAACCGCGATTGGTCGAATGCGTTTCAACGTGAATTCGCCCTTCAAAGGCAGCCAGTTCCAAAGCGGTGCTGTCTGTTGAACCATCATTCACCACCAGCACATCGTCCGCATTCTGAAGCACCTGCTCCAGAACATCTTCAACGTGAGATGCTTCGTTGTAAACCGGCAGGGCGATGAGAGTTCGTTCGTTCATGTCGACATTCTAACGAGGCTGTGCCTCAGACCATTTGAGCTACCGCTCAGAAACGCGACTCCGTCGCTCAGAAAACTTGACTCAACGTGAACATGTTCGCGGCTTTAAGAATTCTAAGCCTGAGCGGCAAAGTTTCAAATTCTGCCTGACAGAATGATGCAGTTCCCGAACATCAGGAACCTACCTACGATAACTTTGACGTAACTTCTCACCCAAACCTTACGCGTTTTCCTCTGCAGAATCATTGGGTTTTTCAACGATCTGACGCTTCAGTCGTCGTAAACTGGGGTGACCTGACCAATGCTTAATACGCAGCCAGCATTTCCACCATCGCTTCCAGAATCGGCACATCGCTATCCGGACGCTTGACGCCTTGAGGGTGTGTCAGATTGGTGCCGATCATGTTTCGCAACTTCAGAAACTGAGCACACGTGTGCTTGTAGGCCGGGACGGGCGTTCTGAAGGCAAAGAATCCCAGATACTGCAGAATGTCGTTCAGCTGATAAAATTCCGAATCGCCATTGGCCCACATCGCATCTCGCTTGCCAAACAGGTCCGGACAGAAACTGCTGAGACCTAACAAATAGTCGCTGCCATACATCACCATATCGATGGCCAGGTCGTTGCCCGTCAACACCATAAAGTTCGGTCGAACTTCGTTGCGAAGCGCCAGTCGTTGCCACTCCAGATCTCGCTGCAGCGACGAGTGCTTGGCACCGATGCAGTTTTCAATCAGCATCATCTGTCGATACACGTCCAGCGAATAAACTTTACCGAACGGCAGAAACACGGTTCCCAGTTCGAAACCAATAAACTGATTGCAGTCCGCACCAATGCTTTGATACGCCTCAACAATGTCGGCATCACTTTGCTGAGTTAACCCGTACGACTGAAAGATGACAGGAATTCCGCCGGCAGCTTCGATGTCGTTCATTCGGCGAGCGTACTCAGCACGATTAAAGTCGGCTCCCGGTTGGTCTGCCAGAAACGCTCCCGCAACAAACTGCTGGCCGCTGCAGATGCTTTGAGTTCGCCTCAGAACCTCCGCCTTCGTGGCTTCATCCAGCAGATTGATGTAACCCGTATCCATGTTGACGGCAGGAATCAGACCTGCCGCCAGAGTCCGTTCAACGTGAGCATCAAAGGCCTCCCAGTCCACACTGTGATCGGGGCTAAACGGCAACAACACGGCCGACATGCCAGTGATTTTACGATTGCGAATGATTGGCAAAACAGACTCAGACATATGCAACGATTCATCACAAGAGGGTGAAAAAAAACATGGCAGACATGCGGAGTTTTACATGTCTGTTTACAGTTGTCAGTGCGATAAGGGGCTTAGCTGAACGACGCGATATCTGCATCAGCCGCCAGGCGTTAGCCGCGGTTCGTGCAGATCATTGCAACAAACCGCGGCTAACGCCTGGCGGCTGATGCAGCTATGCCTGATGTTCAGTCAGAAGGAATCGCGATTGGGCACGTTCTGTTGTTAAAAGTCGCGGAGCGACGACAGGCGATAGTCTCGGACTTCAGTCCGAGGTTGACAGCGGGTTGTCAGGAAAGGCATGACCTCGGGGCGAAACCCGAGACTGACACCTGCCGTCGCTCCGCGAATAAAAACTAAGGCCCTTGTTGTCAGCGGCAGAGTGCTTTCGTCCCTGCAGAACTAAAGCCACAGCCACTGGCCAAACACAAACCGTGGTGGGCGGTAGCCACCCTGCAGGATTACGCGGCGTTCTTTTTTGCATTGTTCCTGCCGGGCCTGGGAGCATTCGGCTTACTGTGCATTGAAGGAGGATCCGCAGGCACTGAACCGCTGTCGTCCGGCACCTCGTACTGCTTTTGCAATTCCGCCAGACGCAACTTCAGCTCAGCAATTCTTTCTGCGTATGCAGGATCATCATAAAAACTTCGCATTTCGCGAGCGTCTTTTTCAAGGTCGTAAAATTCCCACTCTTCCAGGTTATAGAAGTGAATCAGCTTCTGCGTCCCCGTGCGAACTCCGCAATGACGTCGCACCATGTGAGCAGTCTTGCGATTGGCTTCGAACTCGTAATAGTGATAGTACAACGCGTCTCGGAAATCCGGCTGAGTGCAATCTAGAAGGTTTTGGTTGAATGAAATTGAAGTTGGTGCAGGCGTTTTGTCGGTCGATTCGGACGGTCCCGCCAGAACCAGCGGCTTCAGGCTTTTGCCCTGCATGTCGGCAGGAATTTCAGCACCCGCGATATCAAGAAAGGTTTCCGCAAAGTCCAGATTCGACACCAGATTATGATTCACAGATCCGGGCTTCGTTTTGCCGGGCCACTTTACAAAGAACGGCATACGATACGATTCTTCGTACATAAACCGCTTGTCGAACCAACCGTGATCTCCCAGATAAAAACCCTGATCTGATGAATAAATCACAACCGTATTTTCAGCAAGGCCCGCCTCTTCCAGGTAATCCAGAACTCGACCAACGTTGTCATCCACAGATGCCACGCAACGCAGATAGTCTTTGATATAACGCTGATACTTCCAGCGAATCAGGTCGTCGCCTTCCAGGTTGGCTTCGCGAAACGCTTTATTCTTCGGTTCGTAAGCTTTATTCCAGGTTTCCAATTGTTTTGGACTTAGCCCGCCGGGTGGCACCAGCTTCAGGTCGCTGGCAGTCATCGTCGTCCGAATGCTCATGTCCTGAGTTTGAGCCGCGGTGCCTCGACCAGACCAGTCATCCAGCAGGTTTTCCGGTTCCGGAATTTCGACGTCGTCGTACATGTTCAGATACTTCGGCCCCGGTTGCCAGTTTCGGTGAGGAGCTTTATGTTGATACATCAACATAAACGGCTTGTCGTCGTCGCGTTTTTCCTTCAGCCAGTTCAACGCCAGATCGGTAATAATGTCTGTTGTATAGCCAACATGCTTCACTGGTTTCTTGTCGCCATTCAGCAGCATCGGCGGATTGTAATAGGGGCCCTGGCCAATCAAAACTTCTGAATAGTCGTAGCCCTGAGGAGCTGTTGACAGGTGCCATTTCCCAACCACAGCAGTTTGATACCCAGTTTTCTGCAGTAGCTTCGGAAAGGTTTGTTGAGAACCATCAAAGCGGTCTCCGTTTGTCATGAATCCGTTAATATGGCTGTGCTTGCCCGTTTGAATGACGGCTCGACTTGGCCCACAGATGCCGTTTGTGCAGAAGCAATTTGTAAACAGCATGCCATCGTTGGCAATGCGGTCCAGGTTGGGAGTCGTGTTGATCTTTGACCCATAGCAGCTCATGGCGTGAGCGGCGTGGTCGTCTGTAAAGATGAACAGAATATTGGGCCGAGCATCTGCCGCCTGAACAACGCTGTTCAGCAGCAGAACGGCGGAAAACGCAAAAAGAGTTTGTCGCATTGTGTGACCTGATTTCATAACAAGGGCTGCGCCCTTGACCCGGTGGCGTGGTTGGCGGAAAGACGTGGGACGCTGGAATCGCCGAGCCGCTCCGTTGTCGCTACAGTTAACATGCGCGCACCGTGCTCGCATCATTTTGAATAAGACTCCAGCGAGGCAGTGCCTCAGACCATTTGAGCTGACGCTCAGAAACGCGACTCCGTCGCTAAAAAAAAAATGACTCAACGTGAACAAGTTTGCTGCTGTAAGAAGTCTAATTGACGAATTTTGGCGCGATCCTGGCAGCGGCAGCAACCACGAACGTAACCGCCGGTCTGGCAAAATTCAACTACGTGCTGACTTTGCGATTGTTTTCCGGGTTGTAGCCTGAAGTAAGGCCGTGCAGACCGCGTATTTTCCGGTGTGAACACATTCCCGCACCCACTATGGCCTGGAACTGCAACTCGTCGGCTGTAACGGCAATGGAGGCCTTGCGTTGCGAGCACGTTTCGTCACACTTCTCAGCGGTTTCATATGAATTCACCTGCCGGCAAATTCGCCGTTTATTCCAATCGGCGTTCCTACATCCAATGATACTTTGGCTGCTGCAACATTTCGGATACCTGCTTGAGCAACTGTCATCGCGCACAACGGGCGATTCGCGAGTATTTCTGACGGCTCGTATCGCCGCCGCCAGCCTGACCGCGTTTTTGGTTACCTTGCTGTGGGGACCAGTCGCCATTGGCTGGCTGAAGAAACGCTTTCGCGAACGCATCGCCAGCAATTCAGAAACATTAAACAAACTGCACGCCAACAAACAGGAAACTCCCACAATGGGCGGACTGTTTGTCATGAGCGCCGTGTTGATTTCGACCGTGCTGTGGGGAGATCTGGATACTCGATTTGTTCAGGTGGGAATTCTGGTGGTCGTATTGATGACGATCATTGGAGCATGGGACGACTGGGTGAAGCAACGCACGTCTCGGCTTGGACTCAGCGTGCGGCAGAAATTCGCCGCTCAATTGGTGGTTGGCTGCATCGCGGGATTCGCTTTGTTTGGTGAACTTCGCCAGCAACCCTTCGGCACTGAACTGGTCTGGCCCATCGGAAACGTGTCTGTTGCGCTGGGAGGATTCTTTATCGCGTGGAGTGCTCTGGTGGTGGTCGCCACCGCCAACGGCGTGAATTTAACCGATGGCCTGGATGGTCTGGCAGCAGGTTGTACCATCACCACCGCATCAGCATTCGCCGCACTGGCCTATCTTTGCGGGCACAGCGTGATATCAGAATACCTGGGAATACCTCACATTCAAAACAGCGGCGAACTGGCCGTGATGCTGGGCGCCTTGGTAGGTGCGATGCTGGGCTTTTTGTGGTTCAACTGCTACCCGGCTCAGCTGTTTATGGGCGACGCCGGTTCGCTGCCAATCGGCGGACTGCTGGCGGTGTGTGCATTGGCCACGCGGCAGGAAATTTTGCTGGTGCTGATCGGCGGTGTGTTCGTGTTCGAAACACTAAGCGTGATTGTGCAGGTGGCGTGTTTTCGAATCACCGGCAAGCGACCGCTGCGATGCAGTCCGCTGCACAATCATTTCGTGTTTAAAGGCGACCACGAAATGAAGATCGTCGTTCGATTCTGGATCTGTTCTGTGCTGCTGGCAATTCTGGGCATCGCCAGTTTAAAGCTGCGATAGCCGCTGAAAAGTTGAATCCTGCGACTCGCTGATTAGTTCACAACCTCAAGGAAACTACGCCCACTCTTCGTCTTCATCTTCGAAGTCGTCAAGATCATCGTCGTAGCCGTCGTCGAATAATTCTTCGCCGCCATCGTCTTCGTACGATTCTTCGTCGTCGAAACCTTCGTCTTCTTCGAATTCGTCGGCATCTTCATCGTCGTCGGTCATCGGTCGAGGTGCTGCACCGCCAGATCCCGGAGCCACAGCTGGCATGGCCGCTGCGAAGCCGTCAGCAGGATACCACGCCATCACGGCAAATGGACTCAACCCGACTCCGAACAACGCGAGTAAAAAGGTCAGCCCCACAAAAACTGTCATCATGCCGGAAAACATGGCCCCACCATGCTCCAATCCGTTCAAGACAAGCACCGCCAACAGAATGACTGCTGGAATGGCGGTCATGATGGACAGCATTAAAACCTGCTTTTTCGACATAACTGAACTCTACGAATTTTGCAGTGGCGGCTGTTTGAATGGCGAAGTGCCTTACATCGGTATCGACATGGTAAGCGCCAGTAATGAGACGTGGCAAGAAGTGCCCGCAGACTTTAGCAATTCCCTGGAAAGCTAAGCCCCGCTTGCCCAATCTGACGAATCTCAGCAGGAAAAATCGGCGGTACAGTCCGCATTACCCGAACGAATTCGGGGTGAATGGTCGCGTTCGACAGTCTGGCGAAGATCAAAAACGACCACCGCACCTGCTGATCGGCGGAGTTCGATGTTTGAGAATTCTGGCAGAATGACCGCCAGATACCGGAACGCCGATCGAGTTTCCGAAAAAATTGGCTGAGAATCAGACTGCGTTTATGGAAAACGCAACAAATCGCGATAAGGTTCTGGTCTGACGGCGGATGTACGACAAGACGCAGCAATTTGCTGCGTTTTTGAGTTCAAAGGTAGTCACGAAGGCGTAGCTCAGTTGGTAGAGCAACGGACTTTTAATCCGTAGGTCCAGGGTTCGAGTCCCTGCGCCTTCACTAGAAAAGACCAGTTTTTACTGGTCTTTTTTTATGCGCGGTCTCGAATGAAGACCGGTCGTTGGGGCGAGGTAGCGAAATGGTCGCAGATTCTCGCACTGATTCTGCGGCAGACCAAACCACAGCCCCATTTCGTCGGCTTCGCCCCAAAACATAAAAACGCACAGTTGTTTCGACGCTGGCATGCCGCATCAACTGCTGAAGAAAACAAACTCGGCACACGTTCAGGGCGGCGGGCGGGAAGGGTGCGATCACGGATTGTGGCTGATCGGAAATTGTTAACGAGTACTCGTCATGACGAACAGCAAAGGTCTGCTTTCCAGTCGTGGCGACAGACAGCCAGATTCGTCTTCCGTATTTCACAATAGCGTTCGCATAGACGCCCTGGCGTTGCGTCGCAGATGCCATCGCAGTCTGGCAGGATCTGCGTGACTTGTTTGTCCGTGATTTCGTTTATCATATAGGGGCTCTGCTGGATCAAATCAAACATGCGAAGACACGCGTGTTTTCGTGGCGTGTCTACCAATGGTGCTCGTCCAAATCGCTGGTTCAGATATTGATGGCCATTAGCAACATCTGCTGCCCCTTGGTTGTCGATCTCTTGTCGAGTTTTCATCGTTTACTTGTATTTGTGGAACGCGGCGGGGCGTGTTTGATTTCAGGCGGGTGACCTGTAATAAGAGTTTTCCAAACCACCTTCGAAACCATTCGCTTTTGTTGGCGAATCCTTTCCTCTCGTCCCCAACCACAGCGGCAAGCTGGTCATGGTCCGACCGGTGGCATCTTGAAACAGCTTTACCCGGCACTCGCAGCCATCAGGATCGCAAGTCCATACCACAGCGAGATTCCAATCGAAGTGATGATTGCGTTGGGAAGATTCGGCTTGAGTGGGTGAGCGATCGAGAGAATCACGATGCTCAGGAATATCGGCACGCTAAACGTGATTCGGTCTGTCCAGTTCTGATGGGCAACAAACTCTATCGGGAATGCCAGAATCTCAAACATTCCTTCGACGGAACCAAACAGCAAACCCAGCACTCCAAAAACCGGCAAAGGTCCCAACAGGAGACTGATGAATACAGTTCCTCGCCACCTTAAAACATTGCAATAAAGCAGATGGCCGCACGCTCCGGCCGCGAGCGTAACAGACGCAAAGACCAGCAATGCAAGGAGATCTCCAACAGGCTTTCGCCAAAGGTCTGACAGCAGCCACCACCAGTACACCCACGCGATTGCCAATAGAAGGATCCCGAAGCGACCGCTATGAGGTTGTGACGCAGACAGCGACACCGTGCCGTTGGCAGCCGGAGCAGAGTAAGGACTGGTGTCATTTTTCACGGGTAACTGATCCTTGCTGTGCGGGATGTCGGAGATAAAGACGGCCAGCAATTGAGTGCGGTCGACCTGCGACAGAAAATACGTTACTTTCGATTCGATTCGCTTTTGTTCGAGACCAGATTCATTCGCACTATGCATGATGTCCAGGTCAGCCGCAACTGCGTCGTCGTGTCGTAATGTTTGCGTTTATCCCGAAGGGATTCCAGCCATGAGCCCCGGGTCGCCTAGCGCACCCGGGGACACGATTAGTAGAAACCGTCGCCCCTGAAAGGGGCCCAGCTGAATGTGATGTGGTAATGAAGGCTGGAATAGGTCGACATGTTGAATCGAGTTTCGTGATGAATGGCTGCGACCCTTTCAAGGTCGATCGTAGCTGGTTCTCGGAACCGGAGGTGCGCTGCGCGACCTCCGGCTAATGGCTGAGATCCCTTCGCGATGAGGATTTCCGAATTGGATTCTGCCACCCCAAGTGTGGGCCATCCATCCTGAAAACAACAAACAGAATGTGCTGCAAGCCAGGGGCTTCTGGCGACTTACAGTAATTAGCGAAGCGTTTGTCCATAGGAAACCGTTTTGCGTGCCTGGCGCGGCTTCATGGTCCCAATCCTGCCTGTCCGCCACCTTACTTTACACAAACCTTGCACAGCGATCAATTGGCCAAGGTCGGATGGATGGACCGCAAATGTCCAGGCTGAACGAGATAGAAGTGGACGGATCGCACTTCAAGCACCGCAACCGGGTTCAGCCAGTCAGTTTGATCTTTTGTAACTGGGGCACAGTATCGTAGCCTGCCAACAACATCAAACCTCGGCATCCTTGCGTCTCCATGTTTCAACATCGCATTATCCGCAAGGGTTTTGTAAACCTGTGAATCTTTCTCAGATCTCAACATAACAGATCGAGGACCTGGAACTGCAAACGAAGCCACGACGGTTGGATTGAGCAGTTCACCGGTAATATAAATCGCTGGCGCAGCGTTCTTGATTGTGATTGTCCCGATTGTGATTGTCCCGTCATCACTCTGATGCATCGTTGCTCCCCCAGCCAGTTCCATAGGCAACTGTTTTTCAAGCCAGTTGGGCGGATATGATGACGGCACGGCAATCGTTTCTTGCGGTGGCGCGTCCTCGTCAGCCTGGGCAGTTAAACAAGCTGAAAGTGCCAGAATCGTCAGCAAGACTGTACTTGTGATTCTCATTGGTAAGTCTCTCCTGTAAGGCAGCTAATGCCTGCCATCAGTCGGTTGTGGCGGTTGATGATCCATTTGATAGCGACCCGACACAATTCGGCTAAATGATTTGGCTAGACGCCAGGTGTGATCGTCTTTGTCGCAATGAGCTGGGCGATTCGAAGTTTCTGCTTCGCTATGGATGATTGGTTTGCATAGCCACGGGAAGCCTGGTGAAGAATGGATTTCAGTTTCGATTCTTCAACTTCAATCGCTCGGCGAATCGCAAGGGCAGCGGTTGCCTGATCTCCAATGTGGCGAGCGAGGTTACACTGGGCGACCAATAGCCGAAGTTCACTTGTCGAAAGTTCTTTCGCACCCGCGTAACCACGATCTGCAAATGATTGCTGTTGCTTGAACAGAGTTGATTGACGATTAACTTCTGCCCGAAGCAGTCTTTTCACCCCAGCATCGTCGCCCTGCAGGTGGAAAAGCGTCAATTCGGCATTGTGCAGATCAGACTGCAGTTGCTGCATCTGGGATGAATAAACAGGCAATGTGCCCTTGAGTCCATCGAACTCCGCTCTCAGAGTCTTCACAGCGTCTTGCGCGTATTCGAGAGCAACGGCGTCGTCCGCGATTGCTGCACCGAAGGGTAGCGCGAGTATAATCAACAATCCAGTTGCACGAAATGGCTTCATGTACCTGCTTTCTCCTTGGCGATAACGACCAAAGCTCACGGGATGTGACGATTGGCTTTGAATTAAGAATTGCGAGTGGCACACAAATTTGCCGGGCACCTTTTTGTAACACAGCACATCAATGATGACTTAGTCAAACTGAAACGGAATACCGGGAATCGAAAAAGAGTCGTCCATGGTGGTTGTTATGTAACCGCGAATCGCGTCAGTCTCGACTATGTGCGGAACAAAATGCACAGCACCATCACAACTAACGGTCTGGAATCCATCAGGTGTAAACCCACCAAACCGCGGAACGACCGAATCAGGTGAATACGCAATATCGACCGGCTTGGTCCACGGCGCACGACTTCGGGACTCGACAACCAGCAAGGTATTGTTCAGCCACGGTTCCGAATAATCTTTGTATTGGGTCACGGCGTTGGGATCGAAGGCCGTGCCACCGCCAACGATTGCATAAAAGGCGGAATTATGTGATTCTGGATCATCGCCGGGATGCCTGTAGACGGCGGGCATGTCATTCAGTATCGCCCGGTTTGACTCAGAGTCCCATGGTTGATTTACATCATAGCCGCATGCTCGAATTGCTGCGTCGTACTTCACGCGATCGGACAAGTCTGGGCCAATGTCAACACGATCAGAAAACTGGCGAAGCATCGGTAGAAGTTCGACTCGCCAGGAGTGGGGCGTTTTGCCGTCAGGAGAATATGAAACAGCGGGTGGAAATCGCCCAAATATGTCGTGATAGGTGTGAAACGCTAATCCGATATACTGCAGGTTTCGGAATCCGGGCGCGGCTTCTGTTTGCTTAACTGCGATTTCGTATTGTGATGGCGTCACATCGTCTGCGTGCAGGATGGGCAGCGCGCTGAGTAACATCGTAAAGTAAGACAGGACCGTGAAGGTTTTTGTCATGCGTGGCTCCTACATTCTGCGCAACATTTTTCATGCGGACGTCCGGATAAGTCATTCGCCCACACAGAAGGCTTCCCGTCTGTTATTATTGAGTCAATCCCTCAGGGCAGGCGTAAACCCTCGCCATTACCTCAAACGGTTCTAACTGCCTTTCTTAGCGCCAGAGGTCGTTTTGAAACGAACGCAACGCTGGATGAATGCGAAAATCTCGAACTTCTACGGCCGTCCGTATAGGTCAACGGAAGCCGACGAATGCGGACTCACAGGGGCCCACCTGCGGAGATTGTTGGCATGCGCCGAATGGTGAGCATTCCAGTTCGCATTCGACCACCAGTTGAGCCTGCCCGCACTTGTCTTCCGGGTATCCAGGGCCCATTTCAACGGCCTCTGTAACCAGCTCGCCACCGTCAACACGACATGTAGACCAAGGTCAAAAGACGCTCAGTCTGAAGAGCTCAATCTATCTAATACTGTTTCCAGAGACCTCGAAATTTAAGACCATACATACGACGGAAGCTGGGGATTGAGTTTCGCTGGAAATGACGTACGTTCCAGCTCTGTTATAATTCGCTCACCGAAAACAACACCCGCTCAAAACGAAAAAGACAACTGAAATGACGCCCCACCGAATTTCACTTTCCATTCAGCGATGCGCGATCCTGATCGCTGCAGCTCTGCAATTCACGTTAAGCGTCAAAGGAATGGCTCAACCAACCGAGGTCAAACCGCAGTCGCTGGTGTTTCGTCGACAGGCAACTCAGCGGATGATCTTTGATCGATCGCAACAAATTCCGTTGTCATCTCTGCAGCCCAAAAATGTGTTGGGGCTCGACGTCATGCATCCAGAAGTGGGTGAACGAACAGGCGAAACCCGATGTTCAATCGAAGAAGGTAAACTGATCATTTCAACCGGCGACGGGGCTACTTCGTCACGTTGGGTTGGAGGCTTCAATCCATTCGCAACTTACGAAGTTGCCGTGAATCAATTCGAAGGAAGTGGCAGAATTGGACTAAGCTTTTGCGACCCGGATGTCAATGATCACCTCTCCGCAAGCATCGTTACAAAAAACGGCACTTACCAGAAAATCGAATGGCTGGTGGTGAAGGATGGACAGGAAGTTGACCGCCAGACATTTCCATGGCCCGAATACGTCAACACAGCCGGGCCAATACGGCTACGTGTGCAGATGTTGGCAGTGGGAGCGAACCTGTATCTTGAATCTGAGGGTCATTCGCATCTGGTCGGCTATCCCGATTTCAACGAACATCTTGAGCTGCGAAAAACGGACTTAATCGGACGCTATGAATTTCGATTGTCCAGTAAGCTGGAAGCTGCTTCGTCGGTACATATAGACGAAGTACTGGCTGCGTTAACTCCTGGCTGCGGCCAGGCCGATATCCGAGCGATTACGAACCAGGCCGGAGAGCCGTTGCTGGATCAGGGTCGCGTGTGGTTAACAATGACCGTTCGAGGACGCGCGTTGCCGCATCCCATGCAAGGCGTGTTTTCGCTGGATCCGTCTGTATTTGATGTCCGCTTCGAAGGCATCATCGTGTTTGACATGGGCGATGGACTTTGGCGCAACGAACTTGCGTCACACTTGTTCTATGACGAAACCTCAAAGCAATGGCGCGGCTGGACGACTGGCTTCAGCGCGTTGGGAACCACGTCTGCTCAAGAAGAAAAAGCGATTCTGGCGGTCTGGAGCGACCGCGATCCTCGACGTGGTTTTTCGATTATGAAAGCCAGGCCGGTGGGCCTGGTTGGCCAACACGAAGACCCGCACGGTGTTTACGATTCGGCAGCAAAAAAATGGCGACTGTTGCTATCTGAAAAGGCAGGCAAGTATCGAGCGGGAATGTGGGAATCCGACAACTGGGATCATGGATACGAAAGACTGGCTGGCCCCGTGGAAATGGACAGCACCGGCACGTTGATTCAGAAGGTTGGAAATTATCGCTACGTATTCTTTGGTAGTGCAGATCGCAAAATATATATTTGCTCCTACCCGGATCTGCAGCCGGTTGGTGAACTCAACATGCACCTGCCACCGTGGAATGAAAAAACGGGAACTCGCATCTGGCCAAACATCATCCCACTTCCCGACGGCTATCCTGCACCATACATCGCTTTAATGATGGATCGCCAAAACTATCCAAACATGCCTAAAAGCAACTGGACATACGGTGCCATGTATCTCTTCCATGCACAACAAGGGCTTCGCCCCTGACCCGGTGGCGTGGGTGCCGGTAAGACGTGGGGCGTCCGAACCGCCCAGCCGCTCCGTTGTCGCTACGAGGAATGGCTTCGCCCTTGCCCCGGTGGCGTGGATGGCGGAAAGACGTGGGGCGTTCGAACCGCCCAACCGCTCCGTTGTCGCTACGAG
>CALFSX010000148.1 GCA_937916515.1 uncultured Planctomycetaceae bacterium
GTTTCACAACCACGATTCAGAGTTGCCGTTAAGAACGGCGACTAAGCCCCAACGGGACGATAGGCATTAGCCACGGACGCAAGTCCGTGGTAAACGTCCCACACCAGCCTGAGTCCTGAAAGGACGCAAAGGCAAAGGGGACGGGACGCAAAGGGGACGCGGGGGACGGGACGCAAAGGGGGACGGGACTCAATTTGGCTTTTGAGCTGCGTCCCCTTTCGAACGCGAACCTCCCCTTTCGAACCTGCGTCCCCTTTCGAACGCGCCCCCGTATTCAGGTGCATGGCTTGCTGGTGTGTTTCAGCCTGCCATGTTTTAAGATGCTGTCAGTTGTTCACTGGTCATCGCCAGCATGCTGGAACGCTCTTTTAAGTACGTTGCCAGTGCTTTGCGCCAGTTGTTAATTGTCAGCCCGGTTGCGGCTTCAAAGCGTGTCGAATCCAGCAGACTGAAACCAGGGCGTCTGGCGGCGGCAGAATAGTTGCTGGCTGAGATCGGCTCAACGGTGACGTCCATATTCATTTGCTGAAAGATCTCACACGCGAAATCGTACCACGTGGTGCTGCCTTCGTTTGTGAAGTGGTAGAGTCCGAAATCTCGAGTATCCGTCAACGCCGAAATCGCTTCTGCCAGTTCAGCGGAAGACGTGGGAGTACAGAACTGATCGTTGACGATCTTTAGTTCATTCAGTTCCGATCCCAGACGAATCATGGTTTCCACAAAGTTGCCTTTGCCAGCGCCCGCCCGAGCTGCATGACCGTAAACGCCGCACGTGCGGATCACAAAATGGCGACTGCAAAGGCTCTGCACAAATTGCTCGCCCGCCAGCTTGCTGACCCCATAGGCGGAAAGTGGCGCTGGTGGTTCCGTTTCTGAATACGGCATCAATCTGGAATCGTCGCGACCAAACACATAGTCGGTGCTGACGTGTACCAGTATTGCATTGATGGCTTCGCATTCCAATGCAAGATTGCGTGGCCCCAAAGCATTAACCTGGTAGGCAACTTCCGGTTCCTGTTCCGCCAGGTCGACTTTGTTGTAGGCCGCAGCGTTGATGACGCGTTGGGGGCGCAGTTCGTGCAGCATTCTGCGTATGGATTCACGATCGCAGATGTCGACGTCGCTGTGGGTAAGGCCCACCACATCGCCGCAAAGAAATTGCATCAGGTCTGTACCAAGTTGACCATTTGCGCCTGTAATTGCTGTTTTCATGTCCTGGCGTCTTGATAGGAAGTTCTGAAAAGGTGAGACGCTTGCCCTTTGAAAAACTTTTTCTTTGTCGCCGGCAAACCTGGAAATTGCGACCGCGTTCAAACGCTTACGCCGCGTTGAATTTACGAGTGTTCCTGAAGCAACAATGCTTCAAGCTTAGCTGCTTCTGTTTCTGCAAGGTGCTGCTGGCGAACTCGATCGTGTCCCGCTTTCGCCATGTTGTTCAGTTCTGCCAGCGGCGTGTTGAGAGCTTCCTTCATCGCGGCAGCAATGTCTTCAACGCAGCCAGCGGTAATCATCCAGCCGTTCTCTTTGTGTTTCAGCAGTTCCGGAATTCCGGTAATACACGTGCTGATAACTGTGCGGCCTAAAGCCATCGCTTCCATAATGGCCACTGGCAGGCCTTCCGCAAAGCTGGGCAATACCATTGCACGCGATTCCAGAAGATGACGGCGAACATCTGCTTCGCCGATCCAGCCGGTAATCTGCACGTTGTTGGTAATGCCAAGTTCGCTGATTCTTTGTTCAATGATGTCGCGTATATCGCCATCACCAGCCAGAACAAGTTTGACGTCGACGCCTTGCGCTACCAGTTGAGCGACAGCTTCGACAAGCAACAGTTGGCCTTTTTGTGGAGTCAGGCGACCGATGCACACGAACTGATTTGTGTCCACCGTTTGAGGTTGATATTGCGACAGAAAGTCATCGTTGATTGTGCAGCGGATGACGTGCAGCTTGTGCCAGTGATTCAGTGGTACCCAGCGTCGTAGTTGTGCCGCGCCATAGTGACTGATTGCCGCTGCAAATGTGCAGCCTTCGACTTTCGGCCCAAGAGCATAACCTACGGGAGCATCGAATTCTCCCGGACCGTGAATCGCCATACTGTAAGACGGGCCACCCAGACACTTGACCAGCAAGGCCACGTCCGCGGCGTTCTTGCCAAAGTGGACGTGTACGTGTTCCACGTTTTGTTGTTGCAGTTTCAGGAATAGCTTGCACGCTTCAACAAGATAGGCGACGTGCGGAATCAAGCCTCGATTGCTGCATTGCCACAAGGCCAATGTCTTTCGGGCGGCTCTGGCAAAATTGCGAGGCCGTGTGAACAGCACCTTCAGAAACGAACCTAAAAGCTCTCGCCTGGATTCACCCAGCAGGTTGATCGTTTTAGCAGCTTCCTGAACATCCGCCGGATCAACCACCGCATCACACCGCCGCACTGACACTCGCACGATATCGTGGCCGCGACTTTCCAACGCCTTCAGTTCACGACGAACAAAAGTATGGCTGGCTTTTGGATATTCCGTAGTGAGATAGGCCAGCTTCATTTTTCGAACGGCCTGTGGAGGCTGCGGCGATTCTTCCGGCGATGATTTCGGCCGCCAATCGTTTGCAATCTCGTGCAGCAGTTGATCGGCTGACACGGCGGAAGGTTGGTCGGCAAGTGTTGTAACGGACATCAGTCTTGTTTCCTGTTTTAGTCTGCGACTTCGTTAAACGACAGCTTTTGAAGCTTACAAAACGGTCGTGTGGCGACAGAAAGTGTTCTTTTATTTGTATTCAATAAGTGCCGATTTTCGGCGGAATATTCGATTACAGGCGAATTGCAGCATTCCTGAAAACTGAGGCAGCTTCCCCAGCACTGTAAGTTTGGCATAGAGAGCAGCATTGGCGATTGTTTCGCCGGAATCGATGCGTCTGTTCCGAACTCGACAATACAAAGACGCATAGCCATAACCTGCCACGGCCAGTGATGCCCCCAGTGTTGGAATTGCCAACAGGATTGTGGCGACAGGAACAATGCCACCCCAAAATGCGATCGATCGCACTTCGGATCGACGGAACTTTTCATCGCTGCGGCCGTGCAAGGCATGACCTTCTGCATAGGTATGCCCGGATCGTCTGGCTCGCTGCCACCATTGACTGAGCTTTGTCATGGCGGCATCGTGCCACGTCATGGTGTCGTTGGTGCGTTGAATCTTCCATTTCAGCTGCCGCAGGCGAACGCACAGTTCCGGTTCTTCACCTGCGATCAGCGTTGGATTGTAGCCTCCGACCTGCAGAAACGCTGCCAGACGAATCAATGCATCACCACCGCAGGATGGCACCATGCCAGCGGCGCCTTTCCATTCCATGTCGCACAAACGGTTATAGATAGTCGCATTCGGCTGAAGTTCTTTACGCTGCCCACAGACTATTGCAACGCCCCGATTCTGTTCCAGTACCGTCAATGCGGCAACCAGCCAGCCTTCGGCGACAATGCAGTCGCCATCCACGACCTGTACAAATTCAACTTCAGGGTACTTCGACAACAATGCCTGAATGCCTTCATTGCGAGCTCGCGCGGCTGTAAACGGAATCGACAGGTTCAGCTGGACAACGTCGATTCCTGTGTTGGCGGCGTAGGCGCAGCTGTCATCCGTTGAGCCGCTATCTACGTAGACGACCTTATCCAGATAGCAGGTCAAAGATTCCAGGCATCGGTGCAGTCGTTCGCCTTCGTTGCGACCGATCACCACGGCACCCACCTGAGTACTGAGAGATCTGCTTTGGGCGGAATCTGCAATTCGGAATGCAAACGGGCCTCGTTTTGTTGCCGACGACATAGCTACTTTCCGATGGGAGACGGCTTTTGACCAAACAGACGACCGACAAGAACGCGAAACATGGTGCTGGCGTGAACCCATTCGTGACGACGATTGGGCCGTAGAATTCCGCGAATCAGGCAGCGGAACGTATCCAGCACTTCCAGAGACCACAGGCAAAATCGTTCCCTCACGGGACGATGTTTTGAAAACCAGTGATGTCGTCCATATGTGTACCACGCGTGCAGATCCGGGCGTCTTACCGAATCCGGTCCGCCTCCGCTTGCTCCGCCGTAGTGAACAATTTCGATGTCTTTACATTCCGATAGCTTCCAGCCGGCTTCCAGTAATCGCGACGAAAGGTCGGCGTCTTCCCAGTACATAAACAGATTGTCATCAAACAGGCCGCCCGCCTGTTCAATGGCTTCTTTGCGAAGCACCAGACAGGTGCCAGCCAACCAGCAGCAGTCTTCGGGCACGTCGGCGACAGAAACCGGTTGGCCCCGTAATGCCTTACGCACGTGGTCGCCAACTGTGGGGAAACGGTGACGACACTGTTGAGGCTTGCCATCGATTCCGCGAAGGGCTGGACTGACGACTCCCATTGCCGGGTCGCTATGAAGTCGTTCAACGCAGCGAGTTAACGCGTTGTTGTTAAGAATTGTGTCTGAATTCAGCAGGATCACCACATCGTGGGTGACGTGCTGATAGCCGATATTGTTTGCGCCGCCAAAACCCAGGTTTTCGTTTAGTGTTAAAAGTTGCGCTTCGGGGAACTCAGCGGCGACCATTTCTGTCGACCCATCGTGGCTCGCGTTATCCACCACAATTACTTCCATTTCCGGTTCGTGCTTTCGCAGCGACGCCAGGCAATTGCGAGTCAGTTGTTTGGTGTTGAAGCTGACGATGATGATCGATGCCATACTATTGCCTTCACGGATACCTGCGTAAGTTGTTGCCGATTAATTTTGCCAACAACGACTGCGAGCAACGGTGTCGAATTTTGGTGGGTGTGCCCAACCTAATGTTTATGTAACGAGTTGAATGTTCAATATTGCCATCGGCTAGTCGCCGTTGACGCTGGCAAGTTCCGGCTGGGAGACGTTCTGTGAAACGTTTGCGTCAGGTGATTTGTTTCCAAGTCTTTGGTAAATGAAGTCTCGATACTTTGCCGCCTGAGCTGCCCAGCTCCAGTCTTCGATAATGCGTTGTCGGATGGCCGAACCCAATTGCCGGCCGAGTTCTGGCTGCAGCACCGTTTCAATTTTCTGCGCCACGGCTGCGGCGTCCGTCGTGTCGACGAACTCAGCACAATTGCCCATAATCCAGCGTGAGATCTCGCTGTCGTGGCAAACAATCGGCAGCCCGCTGGCTCCGGCTTCCAGATAAACGATTCCAAATGGTTCGTCCTGGCTCATGTGCAGAAAAACGTCCGCCTGTCGGAACAGGTGCGGCATGAAATGGCGTTTTACGCTGCCCAGAAAGCGATGTCTGCCACGCAGAAGTCGTTCTGCGGCTGCTGCGATACAGTTTCGATCGGGACCGTCTCCTGCGACAACCAGGCATGCATCCGGAACCAGTGCAACCGCTTCCACGGCCCTGTCAATTCGCTTTGATGGAATCATCGCGCTGGCCATCACAACGATCGGGCCATTGTGATTCAGGCGTACTTCATCGGGGATGCTGTCGGTTGAATGGGGCGTAAAGAAGTCTGGATCTGTGCCGTTGGGGATCAGGGCCGACGGGTAGTTGTGTTTGTTGCGTTCGTGGTATTCCGGGTTGATGCACACCAGGCCGTCGCAGTCGAACAACCGGTATTCGCGATGTTTCGCTCGACACATCCAGTCGCCGTTTTGAGTTACAAAAATATTCAGCGGCTTGCCGTGTTTGCGGCGACGATTCAGGAACGTGTGAACGTGAGGAAACGTGCAACTGATTGTGGCATCGAAGTTTTCCGGATGATAAATACCGGCACGTCGAAGATTCCAGGTGAACGTCAGTTCTTCGTAGGCGTATTCGTTTCGGAAGAACGGCAGCGAGGGCCACTTTTCGAATTTTTCGCGGCTGATGTAACCCACTGAATGAGCTGTGATTCCGTCGGGTGTTTCATCGCCGGTGCCGAACAGTTCGACCTCGATGTCTGGATAACTGGCAAGGCAGCGAGCAACTTCCAGAAATGCCGTTTCTGCACCGCGTTGAACGCGGCCAAGTCCGGGAAGGATAAACGCTATTCGAATTGGTTTCATGCTTCCGCTTTGTCAGGCAACTTACGAGCGAACACGTGTGATCTTCAACTGCCGCATTTCAACCATTGCACGCCATGAACTGTTGAACCAACACGCGGTCAGCACGACGCTTGGTTGGGTATTTACCCGGTGCGTAGTCGGGTAAACAACAGTCAAACTCAGATGCATCTGCAACGCATACTAAATGCAGTTGGCCCAATCGTTGTCGTAAGTTTGTACTTGCCAAATATCCGGATGCCACGCAGGAAAATTGCATGAATAGCCGGGCAGGAAACGAAGCAAATGACAAAGTCGCGGCGATCAGCAGCGGGCATGAATTTGTGCGTACGATTGAAGTTCTTTTTTTCGTCCTGGCAGTCAGAACGCGAACTAGTCTGAGTTCATGGGACAGTGTTATCTGACAACTGTTCATGTCGTGGCTCAGTCGGCACCGCTCATTCGGGGCCACACACTGAGCAATGCAATATGTTGTGGTCACAAAGGACTGCCTGTTTATGACTGTTGCCGAATTACAACCTGCGAACGTTGCTTCAATGGCAGCGTGTCCTGAAAGCCGGGCGGCACGAATTCACCTGGCAGATGAATTGTTTAAACGCTACGGAACTCGCGGCGGCACGTGGAAGCATCGTTTTCACTACCAGCGAAAAAAATGGTTGTGGCACATCTGCATCTCGGGTTCAAAACTTCTGAAACGTTTTACGGATGTGGTTGTGGCCCTAAGCATGATTCTGGTGCTGTCGCCGCTGTTTCTGGTGGTTGCCGCGTGCATCAAGCTGACAGACCGTGGTCCGGTGTTGTTCTGGCAAAAGCGAGTTGGCAAGTGGGGTCAGGAGTTTCCGTTTCCGAA
The DNA here is from genome assembly GCA_937916515.1 of uncultured Planctomycetaceae bacterium. GTDB lineage: Bacteria > Planctomycetota > Planctomycetia > Planctomycetales > Planctomycetaceae > Fuerstiella. The sequence goes on from CALFSX010000148.1 coordinate 6,888, forward strand.
ATTTCGGTCAATGCTGCTAAACGCTGAGCAACTAAAGGACACGCTGATCGATCAGAATGATCACGGCCAGGCAACTGTGACGTTCAAAATGAAAAATGACCCCCGAGTTACCTGGATTGGGAAAATCATCCGCAAGCTAAGCATCGACGAGTTACCGCAGCTGTGGTGCGTGCTGAAAGGCGAGATGTCGTTGGTTGGCCCCAGACCTCCGGTGCCTCGTGAAGTTGAGCTTTACACATTGGCAGACCGCCGAAGACTGGATGCCGTTCCAGGACTGACGTGTATCTGGCAGGTTAGTGGTCGAGGCGATATTGCGTTCAATCAACAGGTGGAACTTGACGTTGACTACATTGAGTGTCAGTCATTCTGGGGAGATATCAAGCTGCTGTTGAAAACCGTGCCAGCTGTGCTGCTGGGTAAAGGTGCCTATTAGGTCCAGTGTCGATATTGAACCTCTGTGAATTGAAAACGGGCACTCAGGCTGCGAGTTTTGCAGCTATTTGAAATGTCATGCCGCCGGTTAAATCAATGAAAAAGAACGCAAATAATCACGAACTGCGAGCCGTCATTTTCGCTCTGGATGTTGGGCGCAATGCGGATTTTGCGTTAAACGGCTCGGCATTCATGATGCCTCTGGTTGACAAACCTGTCATTCAGCAGGCAATTGAATCTGTTGTTCGTAGTGGCGTCGGGCACGTCGATGTAATTGTTGCCAACGACGTGAATTCCGTGCAAGCCATTGTTAACGAAGGCCTGCGTTGGGGGATTCGAGTTAACGTACATCTGGCAGTTGAAGTTCAGCGTCCGTATTCGATTCTTAATCGCCTGGCGTCGCCATGCAACACCGCCACGGGGCGAGTGCTGGTGATACATGCCGATACATTCAGTCCATCCCTGCCCATTGAGCAGATTTCGGGGATCTCCGAACCGGTTGCCTTTGTTCACAGTGGTGAATGGACGGGCAGCGCGATTTTGATGCAGTCTGAACTGGCGTCAAACTGCCGACTGAACGCGGGACGCAAGTCGCTGGGCGATGCCATTCTGGCATTGTGTAATGAATCGGGACGTATCATTCCGGTTGCCGAACCACTGTCGTTGCGAACCGGAAGCGAATTTCTGCGATCACAAAATCGCATTATGAACAATGAATTCCGCGAACTTCTGCAACACCTCAGAACCGCCGAAAAGGGTATCTGGATCGGACGGAATACTCGCCTGCACCCACGTGCCGTGCTGATCGCTCCGGTGTTTGTCGGCGCGAATTGTGACATCGGTCCTGGCGTTGTTTTGGGACCGAACACCGTTCTGGAAAGCAATTGTCTTGTCAACGCAAAGGTGACGGCAGCCAATACTCTGGTGTTGTCTTCCAGCAGCGTCGGTGAAGGACTGGACCTGACGGATACAATCGTCTGTGGACGCAAGGTGTTCAACACGCGACTGAATGCTGCCATTGATATCTGCGATGACATTTTAATTGGCGACTTACACAGTGCCAGCGTCGCTCAAATACTGGCAGGACTGATGTCTCGAACAGTTGCCGCACTGCTGCTGATGATAATGCTGATTCCAACTGCGTTGATGCTTGGCTTTGTATCAATGTTTGTGACGCCGTTGAAACGCAAGTGCAATGTCTTTGTCAGAACGCCAACGCAAAGTAACCGCTTTGTTTGGAGGTGCGGCCAACTGACCTCGTGGGAACCAAAATGCGCTATTACAACAGCTCGCTCGGCACTGTGGGCTGATCTGTTTCTGCGAGTCATACCAGGACTGGTGGCTGTTGCGAAAGGTCACTTAAGAATCTTTGGCGTTACTGCTCGAGCGGCTGAGGATCTGGAATCTTTGCCCGTCTATTGGCGGGACCTGCTTCTTTCGTCACGCAGCGGACTAATCTCCGAATCGTTAGTTCAGTTTGGACCTTATGCGCCAACAGATCCATCGTGCGTGGCAGATCTCGGACATACAGCTGCTCGACAGTTCTTCGCGAAACACAGTCTTCTGCTTCGATATCTCAAGTCTCTACTTATGGGGCCGAAGGATTTTCTGCCGCCAATTCAGACGACGTCGGCAGATCAAGGCTGTTCGGTTGACATTGTGACTTCTCGCTCAGGCAGCGTTCGTCATCCTCTTGGAACTACGCGAGGTGACTAGATGAATCCGGAAACAACGCAGACTGCAGACGGTGTCGCGTCGCGGCTTTCGGTAAGTTCCAGCTTGTCCAGTCTAGGTGTGATTCGAACGTTTATTCGAAACGTGTGCAAGTCGTCGCCGTTGCTGGATGTTGACTCGGAAATATTTACGAAGGAGCTGGCCGAACTGGAACTGGGGACAACGGAAGCAGTCAGCAACATCATGAGACACGGGTTTGAGGGATTGCCGGAAGGCCCCCTGAACCTTGAATGCAACGTAAAGGCGGACGGACAATTTGTGCTGAATCTGGCACACAAAGGCAGGTACTTTCAGGCCAACGCTTCAGAGCCGTCTGCGATCAGCTTTCCTCAGGAAGGCGGAATGGGGTTGTACCTCATTTCCAGGTGTGTCGACTCGGTTAACTATGTCATTCGGCCCGATGGCACCAACGAAATTCAACTTAAAAAAAACATGACTCTAAACCGCAAAGGAAACCGCAATGAGTAACTCAGTCGAAACTGTAGGCGAAGTGGCAATTTACGAATGCCCATTCGAATCCATCGATGCCAGCAACACCACTGACTTCAAGCGAGAGCTTCAGGACGGTGCCGTTATCAGCAAGCATGTACTGTTGGACCTGTGCAACGTGCAATTTGTTGACAGTGCTGGTTTGGGGGCCATGGTCTGGATGTTTCGCAAGCTGTCTTCCGAAGGCGGCGACATGAGAATCTGCAATGTTAACGGATCTGTTCGGGCTTTGTTTGAACTCGTTCGTATGCACAAACTTGTCAACGTATTCGAAACACGCGAAGAAGCGCTGGCGTCGTTCTAAGCATGATGGCAGACCTGGTATCGCAGTCTGCCGGCAGCTTTTCTGACTCGCACCTACTCTGTACACCAGTGTTTCGACGTGAAAACACATCGGTCAGTCGCGTCCCGAAATTCGGCGTGACTGGGCATGAACTACGCTTGGAAATCAGGTGTGCAATACAGGGGTTACGTTCCATCCACCTGGCCTCAGGCGAGGAAATGACGAGTAAGCGGCAGGGGACAGGCAGCTCACTTTCAGTGTGGCAACGATTCACACCGCTTAGATACGGCAGCAGGCAGTGAAGCCTGACAAATGAGCGTATTTGTTGTATCCGAACGGGCCATTTACATTGACACAGAAATTGCCGTAGCGGAACACAACCATGAATCTTGACGAACTACTTCTTCAGAAACAGCTTCCCACTGTGCCTGCGGTTGCGATGAGGATTTTGAAACTCGTCGACGACGTAAATTTTACATCCGCTGACCTCGCCAAAGAAATAAAACATGACCCGGCCATATCGACTCAGTTATTGTGTTTGGCAAACTCAGCTCGTTATAGCCCCAATCGTCAGGTGACATCAATTGAATTGGCGGTGTCGATGCTTGGGAGAGCCACCGTGGTTTCGACGGCACTTACGTTTTCGCTAAGCCAGTATGTCGAAGCCGACGGAGAGCTTCGTGATGAGTTTGAAAGGTACTGGCGTTCCACTGTGCTTCAGGCCATCAGCGCAGAATTGCTGGCCGGCAACGATTCCGCAAAAGGCGGCGAGTATTTCATGATCGGCTTGATGGCCGACATTGGCCGGCTTGCGATGATTTGCATACTGCGAAGTCGATACACCGATGTTATGGCAGCTGCACGAAAAGCGGGCCAGCGGCTGGAAGAGGCAGAAGAAAGAAGATTCGGTTTTACTCACACAACCGTCGGCTGCCGTTTGGCTAAACTATGGGGCCTGCCCGACTCACTAATTGATGCGATTCGCCTGCAGCATGCAGGCGTTGCGGATGTGATCAATAAGCCAAATGCTTCCGCAATTGACGCAGTCGCGCCCATCGCGTCACACATTTCCGAGATGTTTGAGAACTCTGCCCTTCCCAACGCTGCGATTGCGGTAGATTGCCTGGCAACGCAGTTCGGTTCAATCAATGCTGAACAGTTGCTGCAAGCGACAAGGCAGCGTGTTAATGAGCTTGAACATGTGCTGAAGATCGACGCGGACTCACTGCCTCCGGTTGTTGATATCATGGCGCATGCCAATCGACAGCTTGCCAACCTGTTAATTCAACGCTCCGAGGAGCAGCAGCCTGAGGTACTGCCGATAGTTGCTTTAATCGAAGGATCACCCGGCCCTGCCATATTCAAAGATTCGGTCGCGATTTCAAAAGGGAATACGACAGTTGCAGTCAATCACTATGCTGTGCTGTCTCAAGATGAGTTTGAAAAGTGTGCATCTCCATATATTGAGAGCTGTCTTGCATCAGGTGGCTCAGTGGGCATGTTGCTGATCCAATGCAACACGCAGGGTATTTGCCAAGACCGCAATGAAGACGATCGACTTG
>CALFSX010000149.1 GCA_937916515.1 uncultured Planctomycetaceae bacterium
GACGTGGCGGCACACCTGGAGCACCAACAAGTGGATTCAGCCGAGGTGGATTCGGTGGTGGAGCTCCCGGTGGTTTTGGCGGACCTCCCGGTGGCTTTAGCGGGCCTCCAGGTGGATTCGGCGGTGGGCCTCCAGGCTCTCCCGGCGGCCCCGGCGGTCGGTTTGGTTCAATGATGGACCCTAACGGCGATGGACGTATTGATCAGGACGAGATCAATAAAATGCCGGAAGGCTTTCGATCCATGATGGAATCTCGAGGCATCAGAATTCAGCCCGGAACGTCGGTTGAGGACTTTCGGAACAACATGATGCAACAGTTTCAGCAAATGCGTGAGCAGGGTGGCGGTTTTCAGAGTCCAGAAGACGAGTCTCAAACAAATCGTTCAAATTATTCCCCCGCGTCCCCGTTTCGCCCACGAACTAAAGAACGTATCACCGTTGATCTGCCTGAAAAATACAGCGAACTCGACCTGGACTTTGATGGCCAAATCGGCCTGTACGAATGGATCACCACTCGTCGCGAATCGATCGACGAGTTCGACGACATGGACGAAAACCAGGATGGCGTGCTGACTCCCGTGGAACTGAAATTGTTCGACGAAGTTGCCGCTGGTGGAACCGCTCAGGTGGTATCGATCAAGAAAGAACGCCTCACCATTATCGGGGGAAGCGGATCGTCGTCTGGGTCAAATCGCGACAAACGTGACTCTGACGGATCATCCAAAGGCGGCAAGTTGTCCAAAGAAGAACGCCAGCAGCAGGAAGAACTCGGCAAACGCTACTTCGGCATGATGGACCGCGATCGCGACGGAAAAATCGGCGAAGAAGAATGGGCCAGCAGTCGCCGATTGAAACCTATGTTCGAAAACGCAGGCATCAAAATCGAACCCATGTCAGTCGACGAATTCGCGAAAAAGTACGTTAAAGCCCTCGAAAAAAGCCGCGAATAACGCGACCACACTTATCACGCTCCCTTCAATAAAAAGCATCGATGAAGTTTCTGATAACGAACGACGACGGTTTCAACGGCCCAGGCCTGGCTGCTTTGTATCACGCTTTGATTCCCCTTGGAGAAGTTCGCGTGGTGGCCCCGTCTGTGTGCCATAGCGCGAAGGGCCATGCGGTCAACACTCATGTCCCCATCAAGGTGGAACGCAAAGAAGTGGCTCCGTTTGGCACTATCGAAATCGTTCATGGTTCACCGGCTGATTGCGTGCGAGTCGGCTTATGTGCTCCCAATTCTGAAGTGCCGGACTTTGTAATCGCCGGAATCAACACGGGAGCCAACCTGGGCGTCGACCTGTTTTATTCGGGAACAGCCGCAGCAGCCCGTGAAGCGGCCATTCTGGGAGTGCCTTCGCTGGCAATTTCTCGCTATATGCAGGCAGAATTCCCGGTGGATTGGGCAATTTTGGCTCCACACGTCTCACGAGTCGTCCACCAGCTGGTTTCTGACGACCATCGCTTGCCCGCCGGACAATTCTGGAACGTCAATTTCCCGGCTGTCGCCAACGAAAATTACCCCGCTGAAGTCCAATTTGCCCCTCAGGGAATCCTGTCTCACGACATTTCCTTCCGAGAAATCGAAGGCGAAAGCAATTCTGACAGCCGAATCCTTGAATACACTGGAAACTTCCGATCTCGAGGAAAATCCGGCAGTTGCGACGTCAGCCTGCTGTTTGAACAGCAAATTACGGCAACACCAATCGACCTGTGTACAACGGCTGCGCACCCTCGAATCGCAAAGTCCTGATTTTATCCAACCATCGCCTTTTACCCGGATTGACTCGGGAAGCATCTGACGTCAGCATGCCAGCATGGCGACCGTAGTCCACGATTGTTGCCAGATAACTTCTGATTAGCGTGGGCCAAGGCAGCAGGCAAAGATGTACGAACGTCTGACGATTCTGACCGGTCGAGGCAACCCCGCACTCGCTTCGGAGATCGCAGAGTACCTGGGCATTGGGCTGGGACATGTCGATACGGGAAATTTTCCGGACGGCGAAATCAGCGTCAAGCTGAATCAGAATATTCGCGGCTGCGACGTGTTCATTTGTCAGGCAACTTCTCCACCGGTTAACGAAAACCTGATGGAGCTGCTGATTCTGATCGACGCCTGCCGTCGAGCCAGTGCGGCCAGAATTACGGCCGTCATTCCGTATTACGGTTACGCTCGCCAGGATCGAAAGGATTCCGGGCGAGTTCCCATCACGTCAAAACTGGTCGCCAACCTGATTGCCACAGCCGGAGCCGATCGCGTGCTGACGATGGATCTGCACGCAGCTCAGATTCAGGGATTCTTCGACGTACCAGTCGACCACCTGTACGCCGCACCAATCCTGGATCGCCACTTTAAATCGATGGCGATTCCGCTGGATGAACTGGTCATCGTCAGTCCGGACGAAGGCAGCATCAAACGCAGCCTGCAACATCAGGAAAACCTGGGTGGAGCATTGGCCATCGTCGACAAGCGTCGCGCGAATGCTTTGGAAACACGACAGGCCAATCTGATCGGTGGTTCCATCGAAGGCAAGACGGCTCTGATTTTCGATGACATGATCACCACCGCCGGTTCCATCACAGGAGCCGTCCGAGTCGTGAGAGAACACGGAGCGAAGCGAATCTTCATTGGTGCCACCCACGGCGTATTCTGCGGCCCGGCCGTTGAACGTTTGAATGCGGCTCAAGTGGATGGGATCGTCGTGTCAAACACCTGCAGCGACGCATCGAATCCACAAATTCGCAACCTGACAACCGTCAGCGTCGCTCCGCTTTTGGGTGAAGCGATTCGTCGAGTCCACCGGAACGAATCCGTCAGCCATCTGTTTGATTAAACACGGTTCAGAAAGAACTCACGACTGCGACCGGTACTGTTCCGATCCCCAAACGGCTGAGTTGTGTTCCTTCGAAGCGCCTCGCGGAATTGTCAAAGTCTTCCATTCACCTTGGCAGACACAGCGAGCCAGCATAATTATCTGCCCGATGTGATAGCAGGTATGCCCCAAACTGCGCTGTAGCGCCTGAGCAACCGACAATTCTTCTCCGCGAATAAGCACGGTCCTGCTCAGGTCTTCATCGGATAGACTGGCCAGCGTCGCCGTCAGGCACTGCCAACCATCATTCCAGTATGCCAAAAGCTGTTCTCGATCAGCAAAGGTATCGACAAATTCAGCATCGCGATCTCGCCAGGGTTTCTCCCCATCTTCCGTCAGAAAGTTTGTCCAGCGCGACAGCAGGTTCCCTGCGACATGCTTCATAATAACGGCGATGCTGTTTGTTTCTGCATGCAGCGAAATCTTCAGTCGTTCGTCGTCAACCTGAGCGATCGCATCGTCCGCCCATTGGCGATTCTTCAGAAAGGTCGTGACGGAAGCGTCAATGATTGGGTTTGCCGACATGCAGCAGGTTCCTTGTTATCTGATTTTGCGAAAGGCAGCAGTGAATCCAAACTAAAAAAAATGGGTGGGCCGGTGCGGCAAAGACCTCAACATAAGCGGCGGACGGTCTTCGGAAATCGGAATCTGATTCTGAATTACTCGTCGCACAACGTCAGCGTATACCTAAAATACTTCACATCTTTCTTCCAACCGCGAGACTCATACAACGACTGAGCCTGCTTATTGACGACGTCAGCTTCCAGTTCCAAACGTAACACTCCCAGTTCCTTAGCAAACTCCGTGGCGATCTGCAGCAGCACAGATCCAATGCCTCGCTGACGAAAAGCGTCCGCCACAAACAGGTCGTTAAGTATCCAGATCGGCTGCATGGAAACCGACGAAAACAGCGGATACAGCAGCACGAATCCTGCCAAATCCTGATCGACGTTCACAAAAAACACCTCAGCTTCGCTGTTTCGCAAACGTTGATTCAGGAAGTACTGAGCACCACTCAGATCTGATTCTTCGCCACACCAAACGCGATACTGATCGAACAGTGGCGCCAAGCGAGAAGCGTCATCGGTAGTTGCCTGCATAACTTCCAGGCCATTCAGATCGAACATCGTCATTCACTACCTGACTCAAAATTTAACTGTTTACCACGAATGACACGTTCGAATTCGCCCCAATGGCAAGTTTCGAGACCGCAATCTGAGCGAACAGCAAGCACTTGTCCAGCGGCCTGCGTTGCTGGTAATCTTCGCTCAATTTCAGGCGAATAACAAACAGCTTCGGGCAGAGCAACAGATTTGACACGCTGAATTTCACACGTTTTTCCGCGCAAAGCTGTTTGAGAACGTTCCAACCACAACACCAGGCACCCGACAAAATCGCTTCGGCGAATTATCTCTCAAATTTACCTGCCGAACAAAGACTTCGTCCTTGCCCCAGTGGCGTGGCACGCAGCAAGACGTGGATCGTTCGAATCGCCGAGCCGCTCCGTTGTCGCTACGGCCAACAGACCCGCAGCGTGTGCGGATCGTTTTAAGTAAGACTCTAACCAGCGGACACATTTCATGAGCAACACAGACACTCAAAACCGACTTTACCTTGGCATCGATCTGGGTGGCACAAATATCAAAGCGGGTGTTGTTGACGATGCGGGAAACGTCGTTGCACGAGCCAGCGTACCAACGGAAGCGACTCGCGGCCCGGATCATGGTGTGGCTCAAATGTTACTGGCGTCCAACCAGGCGATGCAACAGGCGGGGATTTCTGTCGAATCCATCGCAGCTGTTGGACTGGCAACTCCCGGAACGATGGATATTCCCAAAGGCATGCTGCTTAATCCTCAGAACCTGCCAGGCTGGGATAATTTTCCAGTGCTGCAAAAAGTGGCTGACGCCATCGGTCGCCCAACCATTCTGCAAAACGACGCCAATGCGGCTGCGTATGGAGAATACTGGGCGGGCATTGCCACCAACGCTGACAGTCTTGTGTTTTTGACTTTGGGCACCGGTCTCGGCGGCGGAATCATCGTGGACGACACAATCGTGCAGGGCGAACATTCGCACGGTTCCGAACTGGGCCACACGATCATCGAAATGGACAATGGTCGACTGTGCAAAACCGGCCAGTATGGAACTCTGGAAGCGTACTGCAGCGCAACCGCCTTGATTCAACGTTTTCATGAAGCCATGCAGGCCGGACGCTCCTCATCTGTGTCTGATCGCATGGACGATGTGACCGCGCTGTCTCCTTTGCTGATCGCTGAAGAAGCAGAAAAGGGTGATGAACTTTCCACAGAACTGATTTTGGAAATGGCCCGCTGCCTGGGAACAGCCATCACATCCATCGTCCACGTGATTGACCCGACGATGGTGCTGCTGGGTGGAGCCATGACGTTCGGTCGCCACGAAACAAAAATCGGACGAATGTTTATCGAACGAGTTCGCCAGGAATTTTGCAAACGAGCCTTCCCTGTGCTGGCAGAAAAAATCAGCATCGATTTCGCATCGCTGGGCGGAAACGCGGGCTTCATCGGCGCCGCCGGTTGTGCTCGCAGAGCCCTGATTCGAGGCCTGATCTAACAAGGGCTTCGCCCTTGCCCCGGTGGCGTGGCCTGCGGAAAAGTGTGGGACGTTTTAATCGCCGAGCCGCTCCGTTGTCGCTACGGAAAAATTGAGAGCACCGGGCGTGGATCATACTGCGTGGGCATCATACTGAGCAAAAACTCTAACAAGGCCGTGCCTCAGACCATTCGAGCTACCGCTCGGAAACGCTCCGTTGTCGCTCTGAAAACTTGACTCAAGTGAGCACGTCTGGTTCGACAAGAATTCTGACACGATCATCGCGTCTTCGTTGCTTCACACCACCAGCGGCATCGAACCCAGCATCCAACACAGAATCGCAGAACGTGCGGTCCACAAAACAGTGCGAACCCAGTTGCTATTCACCAAAAATCTCCACGCAGCTTCATCAAAACCTCGTTCAAGAATTCGGTGTTGGGGAACCTGCAGAAAAAAAGTCGACAGCCAGATTAACACCGTCAAAATTGCCGCCGCAATCAGCAAACCGTTCCAGCCTGAAAGCGGATGAACGGCCAACCAGATTGAGCTGCCAAGTTCCACCATCATCAGCGGCATCACAACCCACGTTGTCAGCACCGTATGCCGACCTTCATAAGCAACAAACTGATCGCGCCCGACGGCAGCAAACAGCGGATAATGCACTATCTGAACAAACCAGATCAGCCCCGTCATCGCAAATGTCGAAAAGACACACGCCAACATGATCGACATCATGGCAACCACTAACATCCTGAATTCATCAGATCAAAACTTCGCTTACGCACCGTCCGACTATAGCAGAGGAACGAACATTGGCCACGTTGCCATCGCTGCAAAATAGACATCAAATTCCGTCACGGTCCCCAGCGCTGCATGAAGTTTCGAAAAACACAGCTGCATTCGTGAGGGCGCTGCGAATGGATTGAAAAACGAACTCAACGCGCACACCTTGCCCGCGATAAGCGACGTCATACAGCCATTAACGTGGCTGACCCGGCGAATTGGAACGTCCGCTCGAACTGTTGCCTGGCTGCGATGAACCGCCGCCAACCGGACCACGGTTGCCACGGCTATAGGTGCGCGTTCCCAAAGCGATATTTGGCTGCTGCTGATTGACCGATTGCAGGCCAAAGCCAAATCCTGAATTGCTGCCACCAACACCGTTTTGGCGGCCAAACCGATTTGGATCATTCGCACGCATGCGCGTTGTTTGGCGAGTGGTCGTTGTCACGGATGATGATTGTTGCTGAGCCGACTGGATTCCAGCTGCCTGCCCGGAAACGCTGCTGGCCGCTGCAACAAGACTTAGATCGTTCGCCACCAATGCACTGTCCAGTTGTAGTAACTCAGACTGACTCAGTAAACCGTCGCCATTCGCGTCAAACTGCATCGCCAATTGCAGAAACACAAACACAGCCTGACGCATGTCCCGACGTTGAGCCAACCTGGCCGAAACAGAATTGAATAAACTTCCGGAACCTGAGTTGCTTCCGACCACCTGATTTGACCTGGTTGTGGTCGTCGTTGTTGTTGTTGTGCCACGCCGATTGTCGATGATCGTTCCGGTAATCGCTTGAGGCCTGCGGTTGTTTAGATTGTTGTAAAAATCTGCGTGGTCCTGCTGCATCGTCGATGCCAGCGTCAGAAACAGGTTCGTCAATTCGTTTGCCGCCAAATAGCCGTCTTCGTTGGAATCAAATCGCAAAGCGTTCTGCGAAAATTCGCGTCGTGGATCCTGGTTGCCTGGACGCTGGTTGCCTGAACCAGTTCTATTACTACCTTGGCTTCCCGAGCCATTTCCTCCACCACGATTTCCGACAAAACCTTGCCCCTGATTTCCTGAGCGGCCATTGGACTGCTGTTGCGTCCGTGAAGACTGGCGGCCAGCTTGCTGGGAAGACTCAGACTGCATCGAACGCTGGTTGCCTATAGTCGAACCAGTTGCAGCGCCCACCTGTGGTGAACGACCTTGTTGAGAGCTATCAGTCGACGGTGAACTCTGCGGTTGTTGTTGTGGCGGTTGAGCGATTCCGGAATCCAGAACGCAAGACAAAATCACCACAGAGAATATCACAATTTGAATCTGCTTCATTTTGCCTCTTCCACAACCAGCCGAACGAACAGCAATAATATAGAACACGTCAAACTCGATTCCCGAAGGATCTAGCCGTCAGGCTACGTAATGATTCTGAATTTGTCCAGAAATTAGTCCAATTGCCGCAATATCGCTAGGTTATTGCATCCGCCAAACGCCCAGACGGCTTTCAGTAGAAAGCAAATCCAGCGTGGTCGTTTCCCCTTCCTGATACGCCTATCGTGGAGATGGCGTGCGTTGAAACGAATCGTCCAGCCCATTGATCACGTTGTTGAATTCAAACCGATCTTGAAAATCCGCGTATCGACTAACCACACGTTTGTTGCCGCCACGTTGCCGCACGCTGGTAACGACACCGGATTCACCGAAAACAGGTGGATCGGTGCCAGCCAATTCTGCCAACCTGGAGTAATATTGTCGCCGCGTAACGGTTTCCGAATTCACCACGTTAATAACCTTCGGGACAACTTCGGCTGTGGATGTATACTGGATGGCCCGAACAGCGTCATCCACGTGAATCAGGTTCAACCAGTGATCGGGTTCACCGGGCAACGGCGTTTTGTTTCTGAGGTCATCAATTCGCCGCAACAGCCGATCCGGACCGAAGATGCCCGCCATTCTTAAAACTACAACTTCAGTGCTCGGAAACTTTTCGCCGCATGCGTTACGCAACATCTGTTCTGCCTGCAAACAACACTGACCTCCTTCAGACGTTGGATTCACGGTCGCCGATTCGTCGACCAGTTCACCGTTCACTTCACCATAAACACTGGTGCTGGAGATATAAATAAATCTTCGAGGAGGCGCCGAAAGCTGATTGACCAGCCACTTCAGCCCATCCAGCCAAACCTGTTCTCGAGACGCCGCGGCAGTACGATCGAAACCGACGGCCCACAAAACGGTATCAGCTGCAGGCAGTTCGATCGCAGAATCCGGAGCTGCAAGATCCAGCACCAAAGGCTGAAGTCCGCGTTTCGCAAATTGGGCCGCGTTGTGGTGACTTCGCGTAAAAGCGGCGACTTCACAGCCGTCATCAAGCCATGCTTCAGCAGCTTTAAAACCCAGATATCCACAGCCCGCGATCAGTTTTAAACTCATTCCGACAACCACAATTCCTACGTTTTTTGTGTGAAGACATAGCGATCTTGTTTTTCGATCGAATGTTCATTGCAATACGCGTTCAATCATCGAAAACGCAATCGCAAACACAAGCGAGCCCTCATAGATCTTATGTCAGATAACGTGAACAACTCAGACAGCGTCGCAGCTCAGAAGCGAAAACAATTCTGGGTGAAGCTGGCTACCATTGCCATTTTGCTGATCATTGCCTTTTTAAAGCCGAAGGTGGAAGCCTGGCTGGACGGCAAAGCGAATACAGACAACGTCGCCGCCAACGATACTCAGCCCGCAGATTCCAACTCTGACATCGTCATCAAAGACGTTCCGGGGAACGACGATTTATTCGCAGATTTGCTGCCCGATTCAGATTCGATCGGCAGCTCAAAAAACTCCGCCAACGATCCAGGAGGCTCCGGCACTTTTAAGATTACCGATCCCAACGATTCAGTGGCAGGCATACAGTCGCCTGGCGATGCGGTTGCAGGAAACAATTCAAAGTCTTCCAACGTTCTGATTGCCAACGCAAACAACGATAAGCAAACAGGATCAACCAGGCAAACGTCTCCAACCAGGCAAACGTCTCCAACCGGGCAAACGTCTCCAACCGGGCAAACGGGAGCGAGCACAAAGTCATCCAGCGGAAG
>CALFSX010000150.1 GCA_937916515.1 uncultured Planctomycetaceae bacterium
GTAACCAGAAGTTCGGCGGCTTTTTCCAAACGGAGCTTTTGCAGGTAGGCTTGAAAGCTGAGGCCGTAATGCTGGCGGAAGAGTCGGCTCAGATTGCCGGCGCTGGTGAATGCGACCTTGCTCGCAACCTCAGTGAGCTTCACCGGCGTGTGCAAGTGGAAGGCGATATAGGCGGTGGCGCGCCGCAGCGGATCGCTATTTGGATCATCGTGCGGAGCGGCACTAGGATCGCCATTGGCACGTGATCTTTCGGCCACACGGAACCAGACGGCATCCACATGGCTACGGGCAGCGTCTTCTGCGGCTGCTGGGTCGCCCAGCGCGATCGCCTCCACGAGGTAGTCGTGCTCCTGCGCCAGAACGCGGGCATCTGGAAAGTAGTCTTCAAAACCCTGCGCGTGGAAGCTCAGCAAGCCATCCCAAGCTTCCCGCCACGCCGCTTTCAGCCGCGGAACCTTTGCCAGCTTGACGATAGTCTGGTGTAGTGCGAAATCAGCCTCGCGGAATGAAATGTAGTCGCGGATCTGAAGCGCCTTGGTCAGTTGTTCGAGTATCGATCGCAGGCGATTGAGCTCTTCTGGCGCTCCCGCGATATGTTGCGCGGCGTGCCGCGCGGCAAAGCCTTCCAGTAGGGAGCGGAGTTCTGAGAGTCGGCGGAGTTCGGTAGCGTTCATGTTCGATTCGATGGGAAGTCTCCGCTATGCGAAATCAAACACACGACTATGCGACAAACGTCAAAAGCGAACATTATAAACTCCATGCATTGAAAACGCATTGCAGTGACGCAAATTCTGGCCATAAATACTGATAGTGGAATACGCCAGAATTCCTGATTTACCGTCATTCAAACAGAATGGTTCAGGAATTCTGGCGAATCCCACTGCGTGCTAATATGCCAAATCAAACAATTCATGGCCAGCGTCCAACATGATCATGCCCGAAAAAATACCGTTTGGTGTCATCGCACCCATGACCACGCCTTTCGCCGCTGATGGCGAACTGCAGGCAACATCCATCCGCAGCCAGGTGGAGTTTCTCGTGCGCGAGCGGGCCGACAGCCTCGCGGTCGGCGGCTCGACGGGCGAGGGGCAGACACTGTCGCCCGACGAACTCCGTGCCTGCGTGAGCGAGACGCGCGCGGCGATGCCACCCAACATGCCGCTCATCGCCAGTGCGATCGTCGACAGCACTCGACAGGCGATTCGCTCGATCAAGGCGGTCGAAGGGCTCGGCGTCGACGCGATTCAACTAACTCCGGTACATTATCTCTTCCGCCCTGATGACGAGATGATGATCGAGCACTTCCGCGTGATCCACGAAGAGACCGGCATGCCGCTGATTATCTACAACGTGGTGCACTGGTGCTATCTCTCGCCGGAACTGACCGTCAGACTCATGAATGAAGTGCCGGGAGTCATGGGCATCAAGCAGAGCGCGGGTGACTTGAAGCTTTTCGCCGACCTCATGATCAACGCGCCGAAGGACCGCAGGATCTACAGCGCAGTGGATGCGCTGATGTATCCGTCGTTCTGCCTCGGCACACCGGGGGTCATCGCCGCCACGCCTTCCGGAATCCCGCGTGCCACCGCCTTGCTGCGCGATGCGGTGGCCAAAGGGGATCATGCCAACGCACTGCGGCTGCACGAGGCGATTCTGCGTTTCTGGAATTCCACGGACCACTTTAATCTGCCGGCCTGCATACGCTACGCGCAGTCGCTGCAGGGTGTGGACGCCGGCCTTCCTCGCATGCCGATGCGTTCGGCTACCGAGACGCAAAAAGCGAAGATCAAACCAGCGTTGGAAGCGGTACTGAAGCTGTCGGATGAATTGTCATAAGGCGATAAGGTCGACAACTCATGGCCACTTCCGTTGGAATCCCGTTGATTGCACTGTTCGCGGCGCTAGCCGTGGCCGCTTGGCGCGTGCGTTGGCTGGAAGGGCTGGGGTTCACCTTTGTCGTGCTCGCATTCGGCTCAGCGGCCCTGACGTTTCCGCAGGTGTTCATTGCGCCGGGTGGGTTTGAGATGAAGCAGGTCATCTCGCCGCTCGTACAGTTCATTCTGCTGTGCATGGGGATGACGCTGACACTCGCGGATTTCACTCGTGTGCTTTCCGCGCCGCGAGCGATCGTGATTGTCGCGGTGCTGCAATACAGCATCATGCCGCTGGGCGGCTTCGTCTTTGCCCGGCTCTTTGGATTGGAACAAGAAGTCGCTGCGGGCCTGATCCTGATCGGCTCCTGTCCCGGCGGTGTGTCATCCAATGTCATGACCTATCTGGCGAAGGGGAATGTGCCGCTCTCTGTGAGCATGACCGCCGTCTCGACACTGCTCTCGCCCTTCGTCACACCATTTGCCATGCAATGGCTCGCGGGAGCCTATGTGCCGGTCGAGGTCGGGCCGATGATGCTTTCCATATTGAAGATGATCATCGCCCCGCTCGCCATCGGCTTTGCGATCCGCCGTTTCCTGCCGCTTCTGGCTGACAGACTCGTGCGATTGCTACCCCCGCTCGCCATGCTTTCCATCGCCGTCATCGTCGCGATCACAGTGGCGATGTCGCGCGATGATTTGCTCAAGGTTGGCTTCGTGCTGCTCTCCGCATCCGCCTGTCACAACGCCACCGGTTACGCGCTCGGCTATGGTGCGGCGCGTCTCCTCGGTCTTGACACACGGGACAGCCGTACGATGGCGCTCGAAGTCGGTCTGCAAAATGGCGGCATGGCCACCGGCCTCGCCTTCAATGTCCTGCACAGTCCCGCCGCTGCGCTCGCTGCTGCCACCTTCGGCCCGTGGAGCGCCATTACCAGTTCCGCGCTCGCCTCGTGGTGGGGCCGGCGCTTCATTCCTCATGACACATGACACATGAAACAGGCAGTCCGCATGAAATACTCGATTCTTCTGCTTTTGATCCTCACATCGCAAATCCAGGCCGCGAACTGGCCGCTGGAAGACATCAATGACACATTGATCATGCGTGGCGCTGCTAAGACGGCCGCCGGGGCCGCCGGGCAGAGCCTGGTGCTTGATGGCGAGTCGCTGATTGAACTCAAGGATAGCGCAGACCTCGCCAGTGACGCCTTCACCGTTTCGTTGTGGTTCAATCCCTACGATCTCGCTGGTGAGCAGCAGATGCTGGTCGGCAAGAATCGTTACTCGCGAAACGAGCGACAGTGGAGTCTCACCATTGAGCCGGACGGCAAACTGAAAGCACATCTGCGGCAGAACGGCTGGAGTACGATTTCCTGTGACGAACCGGTGAAGGCAGGCGCGTGGCATTTCGTGACGCTGGCGGTCGGTGCGGACAAGGCGGTGCTGTTTCTGAATGGAAAAACCGTGGGCGATACAACGCTGAAGACGCCCATCGCCGCCACGGAGGCACCCATCACGCTCGGTGGTATTTGGGATGCGGAAAGTGTGCGCCAGGCATTCCACGGAGCATTGGATGAGTTTTCGTATCAACCAGGTTTCCTTTCAGCGGAGGAGATCGAGGCAAGTTATCGCCCCGTTTTGACCACACACGAAATTCCGCAGCTCGCCTCCGGACTGCCGCTGTGGGACGTCGCGCACCCGCTCCCGAAAGCCGCCGAGCTGCCGCAGGTGGCAGGTGCGGAGTTTTATGTCATTAAAAATCAGCGACCAGATACGGATCAGTGCAAGTTCACGCTTGGCGTTGGTCTCGCCTGGCACAAGGGAAAGCTATACGCCTCCTATGCTTACAACAAGGGCCACGAAAATACGCCCACCGAAGAGGCTCATGTGAAGGTGAGCGACGATGGGGGCAAAACGTGGGGACCACCGCAGGTGATGGATGCAGGCGAGGGCGATCTGGCTGTCAGCCACGGCGTGTTCCTTTCTCATGCTGGCAGACTGTGGGCCTTCATGGGGGCATTCTACGCGCACGAGAAGCTCTACCACCGCGTGCATGCCCGCGCTTACCTGCTGGATGAAAGCACCGGTGTCTGGGAACCGCACGGAGCCGTCGTGGACGGCGGATTCTGGCCCATGCAGGAGCCGCAGAAAATGGCTGATGGAAACTGGATCATGGCCGGTTTTCGCATCGGCGGCCAATTCGGCGAAGCTGGCAATCTGCCTGCGGTGGCCATCAGCAAGGGCGATGACTTTACGAAATGGGAGTTGGTCGTCATTCCTGCCGCACCCGGTCTTGGCAACATCTGGGGCGAGTCCACTGTCATCGTCGAAGACAAACGCATCCTCAACATCTCTCGCTATGGCAAAAGAGCCTTGGCCTTGCTCTCGATCAGCGAGGACTACGGCCGCACGTGGACCCCAACGGCACCATCGAACCTGCCCATGGCCACCAGCAAGCCATACGCGGGAACATTGAGCAACGGTCAACGTTATCTCGTCTGCACCACGACGGCTGACACAGGCGGCAAACGCTCACCGCTTACCATTGCTGTCAGTAAACCGGGCGAATCGGTTTTCAGCAAGGTCTTTCTCATTCGCGCGTCGGTCTTCGAGGGCACGCCGGGAGTCTCCGACCCGAAAGCCGACTTCAGTTACCCTTATGCCATCGAGCACGACGGCAAGCTCTACATCGGCTACACCCACAAAAGCCACGCAGCGAACGAACTGGTCGTCATCCCGATTGATCGACTGCGAGTCGAACACCATTCTCTGTCGCAAACGGAGCCAACCAACGTCAAAGAAGCGGCCGCGATGAAGGCTCGCGAAGATGCGGAATTGGATGAGACGTATCAAGCCTGGGTGGCAAAGCTGACGTCCGCGCAGCAAGCATGGGAGAAAACATTGCAGGCGGAGCTTGGCAGCTTCTATCTGCCGATTCACAAGCGTGAGAAGGTTGCCGGGAAGTCCAACGCCTGGGACTTCGGCGAAGATGATCCCGCTTTGCCGCGAGTGCTTCTCATTGGCGATTCGGTCTCACGCGCCTACACGCAAACGGTCCGAAAGGAACTTACGGAAATCGCCAACGTGCATCGTGCTCCGGCCAACTGCGGTCCAACGTCGACCGGGCTGAAGAAGATTGACGTATGGCTGGGCAACGGCAAGTGGGACGTGATCCACTTCAATTTCGGAATCCACGATCGTGCGACACCGCTGGCGGATTACGCAACTCGGCTTGAACAACTTGTCGAACGAATGCAACAGACGGGTGCGAAGCTGGTATGGGCCAGTACAACTCCGATTCCTGATGTCGCCGACAAGTACACCGCCGAATCGATTATCGATCGCAACGCAGCTGCCGCTGAAGTGATGCAACGACACGCAGTCGCCATTGATGATCTCTTTACTGCAATCACGCCACGACTGGTCGAATTGCAAAACCCGAATGATGTACACTTTACTGGGCCGGGAAATGAATTTCTTGGTGAGCAGGTAGCTTCGTTTCTTAAGTCAATGATTCCGATTGTGTCCGAGCCAGGACAGTGACGTCAAAAAATGGGCGACATAAAAATGAAATGCACGCTTACACTACTCCGCAACCACTCCGTGATAACATCGTTCGCGATCATCTGCCTGTTCCTGTTTGCGGTTGCTTCGGCCGCCGAACCGCTGCGAGAGACAAGCGACGTGTTCCCCCCGGGGCTAAATGGAGTTGCTCGCTATCGCATTCCCGGCATCGTGGTCACTCCCAAAGGAACCGTGCTGGCATATTGCGAGGCACGCCGGAACAATAGCTCCGACTGGGGCGAGATCGAAATCCATCTACGACGCTCGCTCGATGGCGGCAGGACCTGGGAACCTGCAGAACGCATCGCGCACATGGGTGATCGACTGGAAGGTAATCCTCGCAAGAAGGAAGGTGGCGAGCATGAGCAAACGGTGAACAATCCGGTCGCCATCATTGATCGCGAGACCGGCGCGATTGAGTTCCTGTACTGCATCAACTACGCCCGCTGCTATTCGATGCGCAGCACAGACGACGGTCTTACCTGGAGCGCCCCAGTAGACATCACCGCGACGTTTGAGCCCTTCAGGAAGCATTACGACTGGAAGGTCATCGCCACTGGCCCCGGACACGGGATTCAGCTCACCAGCGGTGGCCTCGTGGTGCCAATCTGGTTGGCTTATGGCAAAACGGGTGATCATTCGCCCTCCGCTGCCGCGACGATCTTCAGTGACGATCACGGTCGGAACTGGAAGGCGGGTGATCTGGCTGTGCCGAACGAAGGCGACTTCAACAACCCGAACGAGACTATGCTCGCCACCTTGTCCGACGACAGCGTGATGCTCGTCACCCGCAGCGTCTCGAAACCGAATCGCAAGCTCATCACGATCAGTTCCGATGGTGCCACCGGATGGAGCAAGCCTGTCTTTCACGATCAACTTTGGGAACCTGTTTGCATGGCTGGCATTGTCGCGCATCCGTCAAAGCCCGGCACTTTGATCTTCTCCAATCCGCACTCGCTGTCACTCGACAAAGACGGAAAGGAAACCCCCGCGGGCCGCGGCAAGCGTGAGAACCTTTGCATCAAACTCAGCCGCGACGATGGAAAAACCTGGCCTGTCAACAAAGTGCTCGATCCCGGAAAAGCCGCCTACTCCGACCTCGCTGTGCTGCCCGATGGCACGGTGCTGTGCCTTTACGAAAAAGCCGACAGCATCGCCTGCGCCCGCTTCAACCTTGAATGGATCACCACGCCATGAGCCCATCTCGCTGTTCGCTCCCCGTGGTTCTTCGCAAATGCGAGCGAATGTTTACTGCTCCGCTGTCCTCTCTTTGGCTTCAAGCATGGCCTTCATGCTTGGTTCCGGTTAGGTCGCCATCGCGAACGGCGAGCAACTTGTGCTACCACTGCCACTTCGGATCATCGTAATCGAAAAACGACACCCGCTCGTCGTTGTGTCAATGCTCGATCATCCTGGTTGTCTGTCAACGGTCGAGTGAGTGATTGTAGGACGGCCTTTTCAGGCGGTCTGGACGGCCTGAAAAGGCCGTCCTACTCATCAAATTATGGCTGACAATGCACTACTTGCATCATTGCGACCTGCGCCCGTCCGTCAGAATTTTCTGGTATGCCTGTCTCAGAATGCTAAGGTCGGACTCCACGGCAATCTCCGTGAAACCTTGATCTGCAAACTTCGTGATCGTTTCGACATCTCGGCACAGGATTCCCGCTGCCTTTCCATATTTCAGGGTCGCGTTCACGACCGCAGCCAGACAGGCTTCAAAGTCAGCAACGTTCCATTCGGGATGATGCTCCAGATCGTGACGCAGATCTGCGGGACCTACGAACAGCACGTCCACACCATCGACCGCAGCAATCGCCTCGACGTTCTTCACTCCCTCGACCGACTCTATCTGAGCCATGATGCGTGGTGCCGACTCGGCGTCGGTGGCGAAGGTGAGACCATAGCCATGCGTTCGAACTGTGCGTGACAGACCACGTCGACCGCGCGGAGCATAGTACGCGGCGCTGACGATTTCGCGGGCCGTCTCGGCAGATTCCACATGCGGCACCATGATCCCCTTTGCGCCCCAGTCGAGCACGCGAGCAATCTGATCGGGATGTGGGGCTCCCATGCGCACGACAGGCTTCGTGGCGCGGCCGCCGAGCGCGCGAAGCTGACCGGGCAAAGCCGCCTCCGGTTCACACCCGTGCTCCAGATCGAGCAGCAGCCAGTCAAATCCGCACATCGCTGCCAGTTCCGCAATCGCAGGCGATCCGGTCGAGAGCCAGGTTCCCAGTTGAAGAGATGAAGTGGTCATAGCGTGGAAAACTCCGAGTTCGTCTGAAGTCCCTTGAGGGCGGTTTCGATGCGATGTTCTGTCTGCTGTCGAAGTGATTGGCCATTGTCACCCGGACCGATCAGGAACAGGCCGCCATCGCGACCAAAGTACCCCGACCCAACACGGATGACTGCCTTGACGATCATGTTGCGGAGTAAATGCAGCCACATTCGGCGACGGTACTGAGCAGAGAGCGGCCGCACGCTCGTATAGCCAGCTACGGCTCGATCGATGAAGGCACAATCATGAAAACAGGCCAGCAGCGAGAGATCGTCCAGCGGGTCGCCGGAGATGGCGTCGTCGAAATCGATGAACGCGGCAATGCGGTTCGGCTCCCCGAGAACATTCCACAAGGCCAGGTCCTTATGAACCAGACAGCCCTGCTCAAGTTGCAGCAGATTCTCATGTTCTCGAATCGTGCGTGCGATGCGTTCGTGCTGCATTGCTGACAGAAAATTCAACAACGGCTTTTCACTAACGATGTCGAAACACTTCGCGAGCAGGCTTTCCACAGAAGCATCATCGCCGTCCAAACAAGTGGCTCGCGGCTTTCAACTCACCTCTGGCCGATCACCAACCGAAAGCGAACTCACCGAACTGACCGCTTACGCTAAAAAGTACGGCATGCACAACCTGTGCCGACTCCTCTTTAACCTCAGCGAGTTCGTCTATGTTGACTAACCTGGAAGCCTGTGGCGGAGTCGCTCCGCGACTCCGTACTGAGTTGCGGAGCAACTCAGCCACATCATGCTGCAGAACCCATTTCTTACCCGTTCCGCATCAAAGGAAGTTACAATGACTCATCGACGTGATTTTCTCTCGCAGTCGGCGCATGGCTTTGGTGCATTGGCGCTGGCTGCCATGTTGCAGGCGGACGGTTTGACAGCAGATGCGGCAGATGCGAATGATGTTGGTTCAGGAGCCATGCTGAAGACCCTACATCGACCGGCGAAGGCTAAGCGAATTGTGCAGCTGTTTATGTCCGGAGCCGCATCGCATCTGGATCTGTGGGATCACAAGCCGGCGTTGGAAAAGCATCATGGCGAAGCGTCCAGCTTTGGTGAGCATGTCGAAGCGTTTCAGAATGGGCTTGGCCCGTGGATGAAGTCGCCGTTTAAGTTCAGACCCTATGGTCAAAGCGGCAAGATGCTCAGCGATGTCGTCGCGCCGCTGGGTGACGTCGTCGACGAAATGGCGTTTATTCACAACGTCGTCGGCAAGACGGGCGTGCATTCTCAGGCGACGTTTCTGCAGGCGACCGGCTTTCAGAACCCCGGCTTTCCGGGCATGGGAGCATGGATCAGCTACGGCCTTGGTTCCATGAACGACAACCTGCCAACGTTTGTCGTGCTGCCCGATCATCGAGGCTATCCGTCGAACGGGCCGAAGAACTGGTCGTCGGCCTTTCTGCCCGCAAGTACTCAAGGGACGACCATTTTTCCTCAGCGCGACATTCCCATTGAAGACCTTTGGCCGAAGTCTGACTTCGTCACGGCAGACAGTGATCGTGACGGACTTGCACTGCTGAACCGACTGAATCGTGGCTTCGAACAGCAGCGGCCCGGCGATTCGCGACTGGATGCACGAATCAAGACTTATGAGCTTGCCGCAAGGATGCAGCTCAGCGCGCCGGAAGCTCTCGATCTCAGTCAGGAACCCGACCATATCCTGAAGATGTATGGGCTGGAAACTGCGGGCAAGTCGTATGGCAGCGAGATCAATGTTCCGGAAGAAGCCGAGTACTTCGGTCGCAAATGTTTAGTTGCGCGGCGGCTGCTGCAACGAGGCGTGCGTTACGTGCAGATCTGGTCGGGCAACGATAACAGTTTTCCTCGCCGGAACTGGGACAGTCATGAAGACATCCAGCGCGATCATGGCCCGTTGGCCAACGGTATGGCGATCGGGGCGGCCGCGCTCATCAAGGATCTCAAACAGTGCGGCCTGCTCGAAGACACCATCGTACTGTGGACGACTGAATTCGGACGCATGCCCTCGACTCAGGGCAGCAAAGGCCGCGACCACAATCCGTATGTCTTCAGCAACTGGTTGTGCGGCGGCGGCATCAAGCCCGGCATCACTTACGGCCCGTCCGATCAATGGGGCTACAAGCCGCTGGATCGAGATAACCCCACTCAGGTCTACGACATCCACGCCACGATGCTGCACCTGATGGGCATCGACCACACAAAACTCACTTTCCTGAGCAACGGCATCGATCGCCGCCTGACTGACGTGCATGGTCACGTGATCAACGACATTCTGGCGTGAATCTGGTTGCCCCCGCAAACTAGTGCCACAAGTCGCAGTCAATGGGCCACCAAGAATGACGCTTACCCATCTTGAGCGCTGAAACACCACATCCAAAACACCCAGCTTTCCCGACCAAGTGACGATCAATTCTAACCTGAATATTGGACGCCAAAAACATTGAGTATTGGTAACACCGGATTGTTCAAAGTGGGTAAGAAAGTAAAGAACTCGCCTTCATGGGGCGTCAACTACGACTTGTGGCACTAGCAGCTGCCTTTACGCGCAAACTGACAACACGCCCTGCGAAACTTCGTTGGCAAGTTGGAAAACGCATCGTTGAGGACTCAAGGTTTGTGTCTCAAGACTCAACCTTTATGTCTCCTACCAACTGGCATCGTTTCGACCCTCCCCAACCGAAGGTCCGGCACGTTCTTCTCGATGAATTCGCAGTGGGTTGCCATTACGTCGCACACATAGACGCACCGGCTGACCCTAGAAAACACCTGTGCGGAGCCACGCGCAGATGCTCAACCTTTGTGCCGCGTAGGCTCAAACTTTATGTTGCAAAACCCAACCTTCATTTCGCCCACCAACTGATAGCTCTATACTGACAGCTTCTTAGAAGCGAGTGCAGTCATTACGACAAACTTGCGGTGAGGTAGGACCTATTCGCCTTTGAGAGCCCATGCTTCGATTTCGTTAATGATCAGCGGTCAGCGATACCCGATATGCGAACGATTGAGTTTTCGACAATCCGGTAAACGATTCATTGGCGCCCTCAGATGAA
>CALFSX010000151.1 GCA_937916515.1 uncultured Planctomycetaceae bacterium
GCATAACAAAGCCATTCAGTCGGCATATGGCGGGGATAAACCCAATACCGGAGTTTTCTGCACGGCTCTGGCCTGATTCTAAGCGTTTTATTCAGTAGTACAAGTGATTTCAGCACACCCGGGAATAAAATGCATACCCCTTAATATAACACGACTGAGTCGTGGTTTTGACGAAAATCTTCCCTGTATGAGGCCCCTGTTCTGTGGATTAGAACAACCGCTGGGCCATCCACCCTGAAAACGACAAATAAGGCGGGGTGGCCACATTGGAAAGAAGGAGGGCCCGAGTAAGTTGGGTGTTTTTCGCCGTCTGGAGGTGCCGAGGCGGTTGTTTTTCGGGTGGATGGCCCACACTTTTCTTCACGCTTTTCTTCGAGGCATCTCCATGCCGCAAACGGTGTGACTTTCCATGTGGCACCTCCGCACGAGCAGAATCGCAGACCAACCGAGCAAAGCAGAGCTTTGCGGGCAGGCGTTCCCAAGCTCGAGCTTGGGAACGAGTTGGGAACTGTCTCGAATTGACTTCCCGATCTGCGTCCAATGCAGGGCCGGTTCCTATCGGCCGCTGTTCGCGGTGTCGGCCGGTGGGAACCGGCCCTACGAAGGTTGTTTCAGGACGGTTCCTAAGTAAACGAGTTGCTAAAAGACGAGAGGTCTTTTGACCGCTCAACCCCCTCTTCGTTTTCGCCTTGCCAGACAAGCAGGCCGGTCACTGCCCTGCGACGGGTTTGGGTAACCTCGCATGCATGCTTTCCAATCGACGATTCAGTTGCTGTCGCAATTGAGTGGCCAGCTTTGGTTGTTGATCACTTAAATCGTGTTGTTCGGAAGGGTCTGACTCAAGATTGTAAAGTTCCACTCGATCGTCTTCATAGAACTGCAGCAGCTTGTACTGCCCCATGCGAATACTCGACTGAGGGCGTGTACGACTGGTGACAAAGTCGTTAACACCAATCGCATCGGCTGCCTTTGCGAACCCGCGTTCCGGATGATAGTACGGAAAATGCCAGATCAGTGCGCGATCTTCCAGGTGCGTTTGTTGCGTTAAGACCGGTATCAGGCTCACTCCATCGTTTTCCGGAACTGCAACGCCCGCGACATCAGCAAATGTTGCCAGCAGGTCATAGCCGATAACAGGTTGTTTGCAGACCTCACCTGCACTGATTCGATCTGGCCAGCGAGCGATCAGGGGCACACGAATGCCTCCTTCGTAAAGATTCCATTTCGATCCTCGCAGAGGTCCGTTGGCAGTGAATTCCGGATGGCCCCCGTTGTCCGATGTAAACACAACAAGCGTGTCTTTCGCTGCGTCTGAATGGTCAACGGCAGCCAGCAACTCGCCGACGTAATGGTCCAACGTTTCTACAAACGCTGCATATTGAATTCGCTGTGCGCGAGCAGGTACATCCGCTGGAATAAGTCGCTCGTACTTTTCAACCAACCATAAGCACGGCGTCTTTACGGGAGTATGCACATAAAACTGCGACGCCATTGCAAACCAGGGGCCATCGTGTTCGCTGCCAACAAAGTCGACGACTTGTCGAATCATAGAATCGACAGGAAACCGGCCGGAGTCTGTGATTTGCTGCGGCTGGATCTTGCCCCACGAATAGGGATGGCTGCCGAAGTCTTCAACAGCGATCTGAAAGCCCTGCTGGCTCGGTCCATAAGTTGGGCTCCAACCCAGATACTTCTGATAATGAGCATTCAAATGCCACTTCCCGAAGAATGCCGTCTGATACCCGGAAGCAGCCAACACCTCCGGAATCGTTGTTTCGGCTAACGGCAGATTCAAAGTATATGGCGGCGCACGCAGCGGCGTTTCCGTATCGAGCTTCTGAAATCCAGCTTCATCCTTCGTTACAAATTCAAAGTTTAACCGAGCAGTTGTCTTGCCCGTCAAAATACTTGCACGCGATGCGGAACAAATCGGAGCTGGAGCGTACGCGTTTGTGAACCTCATTCCCTGCTTCGCCAAATGATCGAGATGCGGAGTCGAGTGCCACGGATGACCATAGCACCGAAGGTCTGCCCATGCCAGATCGTCGGCCAGAATGAATAAGACGTTCGGTCGTGATTGCTCGGCAACAACAGGCGTTGCAAAAACAGTGGTCGTTAAAACAACGATCGCGAAAAGGCGTTGAACAAACTGGTGGCAGATTCGCAACTCGGCAAGCCTTCGCCACCACAATGAATCGTCGGTTCGTTCGCAGCGTAACATTATCATGGATATGCCTTCAGGCTTCATCAGGCCGTTCGCGTGCAGAGTCTGAAGTTGGTGGGTCAGCCGCTAATGTTCTGAGTCAGGTATTCTCTGCCAGAAAATCCGTCCAGCCATTCCGCCACTCGCTGACGTTCTGCTTCCTTGAACACATCGAACGGAGCCGCCAATCGACCGGAACAGATTCCCGCCAGCCCCATCGAACATTTCAGCCCCTTCAAGTACGAGGAACCGTATTTGCCAAATGCATAAAGCTGCTGAAGCTCGACCACAATCTTCTGAAGTCGAGACGTTTCGGCTTCATTGTTAGCAACGATCGCTGCGAACAACTGGGTGAATAGTTTCGGGCAAAGATTTGCTCCCCCGGTCACTCCGCCAACTCCCCCCAGCCGCATCGCGTCAATCAACAACGCTTCCGGACCGATCAAAACCGGCCAGTTCTCACGTTTACTCGCAAGCTTGATCGCCTCAGCAAAGTATTCAAGATCTCCTGAACTGTCCTTGAGCCCCACAATATTGTCGTGATCAATTAATGCCGACAAGGTCGCGTCTTCGATGACGATTTTCACACAGCTGGGCATGTTGTAAAGCAACAGCGGAATGGGCAGAGCATCAGCAAGTTCCGTGAACCAGTGTCGCAGCTCAGTCTGTCCGGCGGGAAAATAAAACGGCGGCGCCGCGACAACGGCTTCGGCTCCGTTCTCCATCGCAAATGTCGCCAGAGAAACCGCGTCAACCAGCGAAGTGTCGGTAACACCAACATAGATCGGAAGACGGCCCGCCAACAGGCGATTCGTTTCTGAAATCAACGCCCGGCGTAGATGATCGCTGAGGCTGGGACCTTCACCCGTCGTACCCAGAATAAAAACGCCGTTCACGTTCGCTTCAACCTGCGATTCAATCAGCCGCTCAAGCCCGGCATAATCGAGCGTATCGCGGTCTGCAAGTGGAGTCACCAGTGGTGGCACGATGCCTAGAATTGTCATCTTGTATCCATCGTCGTTTGGTTGAAGTAATATTACGGGGGGGGGGATTTCAGTGCTGCTGCCCGCCGCCTGCTTTAATTATCGCACAAGCGGATCCTGGCGAAGTTATTGGCTTGCTGTGTCTGACTTGCTCGTGTTCCTGCAATCCAGTTTAGCCGCAATCTATCGGCCAACAACCGTTGAAGCATCGTGACGCCCTTAGCGAATCGTTTCCTGCTGCTGCAAGAACTGGGCGTTTGTTGAACAAGTTGCCAATTCCCCCTTTTCGGTTGATCGGCAAAACGATGTGCACGCTTCAAACGCTACGGCAACTGGTCGAACGTACAGAACGGCAAGTTCAGTTCCTGAGCTTTGCTGAATACTCGCGTAAGTGCTTCCGGAGTTACAAAGTGGCCTCCAGCGGGTTTCGTGTCGCAAATCCGATGTGCGTACAACACGATGATTTCGTTCCTTTTTGCCGCTCGAGTTAAAGCTGCGTCGATTTGTTCATAGGTTCGATCCGCTCGTGTGGGCGCATAGTCGATGCCCTTAGCGTACAGGCAGCCGTGTTGACTGATGCTGTTGGCCGCAACAAAAAACGCGTCGACATCACAGACGCGTTCTCCATCCGCAACATTTTTTCCGGTGCGAAGATGTCGGAAGACCTTTAGCAGTGTTTCATCTGTGACAGCATCGTTGCGGCTCATGGGATACGCGAATGATGTGGGCATTGCGTCCGCAGCTTCGAATTCTTTCAGCTGAGGTTGAATTTCGTGGCGAAGAAATTCTTCCGGCGATTTTTCCTGGCAGTACTCGACCGCTTTCAGATGATGCACGCTGTGCGAACCGATCGCGTGACCATGGTCTTTTAGCTTGCGAATTGCTTCAACAGCGGGACCATCAATCTTCCCACTGATAAAGAACGTCGCTTTAACGCCGAACTCGTCAAACAGCGGAATCGCTTTCACCCAGTCGTCGAAATTCCGATCGTCGAATGTCAGTACGATTCCGCCACGATTTGGCGCGATCGCCGGTGGAACTTCATCAGCACGCGCGTCGGTGATTGCAACCACGTTCACCAACACCGTAACCGCGACAAGAAACATGCTCCGTCGTCTCATGCCCATTCACCCGACTTGCCGGAAAACTTCTCTTTGGCCAGTCGCCCGAATTCAGAACACGCCTGGTCGATCTCATTCAGCAGCTGTTCCGTCGACTTACCGGCAGCGTTTCGAGCGGCCGGAATCATTGTCTGGCATTCGAAGGAATCCATGCTGCGAGCCGCCTGCAAAAGATGACGCGTGTCCTGCTGTGGCACGGCAAGGAACCCATGCTTGTCCGCGTGAATCAGTGTTCCCGGTGCGATGCGTGTGCCAAAGACTTCCACTTCGCAGCCCCAGCGAACCGGCGTGCTGTACGCATGACCGACGCTTAACCGCCGAGCCAACGCTTTGAAACCCGCGTTGGTCATTTCATCGACGTCGCGAATGGAGCCATCCACTATCGCGCCGACGCAACCGAGAGCTCGATGAATGTTGCTGTTCACTTCCCCCCAGAATGCACCGAAGGTCGCTGGCTTGTCCAGATCCTGCACCACGACAATCTTGGGTCCCGGCACCGAGGCAACATAGCGGCGATATTCGCTCCACGCGCCCGCGTTTACTGTTTTGTGAACGGCATTGCCCGGTTCAATCACGACCGTGACCGCGTAGCCGACCATCGGTCCCATCTGAGGCATAAAGTCATGAGTTTCCTCAAGGTTGAAACAGTCTCGCCCGGCATCGCGCGACGTGATCTGTTCCCAACCGTTGTAAATGGTAGGTGTGTTCCAGCGTTTCAGTTCCAGAAGATCCGCGTGGCTTAGTTGCGGTACGTTGTCGTTCATATGTTTTGGTTCTGAGGAAATTTCAATCGGATAGCGCCAAGTCTAAATCAGCCGCAGGGCGTTAGCCCCGGTTTTATTCCGTGATCCGCACGAACCGGGGATAACGCCAACGCCATGAAGGGATTTTTGAGCGGGAAAACAGTGAGATACAGCGAAAGATCGCAGGCTGGAGTTGGGAAGCTTTGAAGTCACGAAGTGACGGTAGCTGATAGCCACGGGCGCGAACCCGTGGAACAATTGAGTCGAAAACTTGGCAGGTGCGCAGAAGTGGTGCTGTTATAGCGGCACAGCGTGATAGCTGCAGAACTCGACCGGTTGAATATGATTGTTTCACCGATAATGTAACTGCCCGGTCTGTGCCTTTACAAGTATTCAACGTCTCAACAAATTCCTCTGCGATGTCGACGTTTCTTAATGTGAGGCGGGCTGGACCGTTTAACGATTCGATACTTCCCTGCTGATTCTCAAGCGATGCTGATATGTATCGTTCTGAGTCAGATCGATTGGCCTCGGCGGCCACCGTCATTTCGCCGGAAGAGTTCGCACGCCAAACAGGACGAATTCTTCTGCAGCGACTTCAACATGAAACAACCGAACCAACGCGGATTTCGATTCCCATGGAACCGCGTATGTCCGACTAACTTCTCAAGCACTTGACAAGACACCAGGATACAACAATCTTGCGAAATTCGATGCAACAATGAAAGCCAGATCTTGTGACACCCATCCCTTCAAATCGAACGATGTCTGAGTTGCTGATTCATTTGCGGCGTCAGTTTACCGCGTTGCTGCTGACCGTGACGGTGGCTCTTGCGTTTTCTCCCAGCCTGTTCGCCATCGACGCCGATGTCTGCGTTTATGGCGGAACATCGGGCGGCGTTGTCGCAGCCGTACAGGCAGCCCGACTGGGGAAACGGGTCGTGTTAGTCGAACCCGGCCAACATCTGGGAGGCATGACGTCCGGCGGCTTGAGTGCCGTGGATATTGGCGACCCGCGAAGCATCGGCGGGATTGCTCGTGAATACTTCACTCGGCTGGTTGCGACCTATGACAAGAAACTGAATTGGGATCAGCCTTTCAAAGGTAAAGGAGGCCCCGCGACCGGCGGTGCGTATTCCATTGAGCCCCATGTTGCAGAACGCGTTTTTGACCAGATGGCCGCTGAATCCGGAGTCGTCATTTTGCGTGGAGCCCGGCTGAAGTCCGTGCAGAAGCAAGCAGCTCGCATCGTTGAACTGCTCACGGAAGATGGTCGCCACGTTACGGCGAAGATGTTCATCGACGCGACCTATGAAGGCGACTTGATGGCCGCGGCCGAAGTCAGTTATACGCTGATGCGAGAAGGCAACGCAAAGTATGGTGAACAGTATAACGGCATTCATTACACGCAGAAATATGAACCTCGCGCTGGCCATCAACAGCCCGGAACAAACGGTCGCGTGCCCGGCGGTCAGGGTGTGTGGGACCGAGACTTTCCGCTGGATCCATATGTTGTGAAAGGCAATCCGGACAGTGGACTTTTGCCGCTGCTGAACGATGGCGATCCCGGACAGCAGGGCGAACCCGCGCCCGGCGTCATGGCCTATTGCTTTCGCCTGTGCCTTACGACCGACAAAGCGAACATGATTCCCGTTGCACCGCCCGCGAATTACGATCCAGCACGTTACGAACTGGTGGCTCGATTTATCGAAGCCTGCATTGCCAACGGAGACGACATGGACCTGCGCTGGTTCAGCAAACACGATCCTTTGCCGAACGAAAAATGGGATTTCAACACGGCCACGTTTGGCGGCAATCTTCCCGGTGCCAGCTGGGAATGGCCGGAAGCCAGCTATGACCGACGAATCCAGATCGCCAAAGACATCGAAGATTATCACAGAGGACTACTTCACTTCCTGGCAACAGATGATCGCGTGCCACCCAAAGTTCGCGACGACGTGAAACGCTTCGGACTGCCGCAGGATGAATTTACCGACACCGGTGGCTGGCCCCATCAGCTGTACATTCGCGAAGGCCGCCGCATGATCAGCGATCTGGTTCTGACGGAACATCATACGTTCGGCCGCAAGGTTGCAGCGAACTCCATCGGACTTGGTTCGTACGGAACCGACGTGCATGAGATCCGGCGGATCGTCAAAAACGGTGTAGTGACGCGAGAAGGCAAAGTTGCTGGTGGCCGAGGGGGATTCGGGCCTTACCAAATCGGTTACAGTGCCATCATCCCCAGGCAAAGCGAATGCGAAAACCTGTTCGTAACGTTTGCACTATCCGCCAGTCACACAGCGTTCGCCAGTATTCGCATGGAACCGGTGCTGATGATGACCAGCCAGTCCGCAGCAACAGCGGCGTGTCAGGCGATTGATGAGAACGTTGCTGTGCAGGATGTTTCGTACGACCGATTGCGAGATCAATTGATCGCCGATGGGCAGGTATTGCAGTGGCGTACTGATGGAGCAGACGTCACGCCTCGAACAATCACCCATGTGAATGACCTTGCGGGAATCGCCATTGATGACGACTCAGCTATCTATGTCGGCGACTGGACGAAGAGTTCCGGCCAGCCATCGCCGATCGGTGCGTCCTATCACCACGACGCAAATTCCGAACGCGGTTATAAAACGGCAAAGTTTATCCCCGATATTCCGACCTCGGGTGAGTACGAAGTGCGGCTGCTGTACACCTTCCATGAAAACCGCTCATCAAAAACGATGGTCACCATCCACAGCGCAGACGGTGACAAAGTTGTCTCCGTTAATCAGCGAAAACCGGTGCTGAAAAATGGCATACCGCAGGCGCTTGGCGTGTTTCGGTTCACTCAGGGAACGTCCGGGCACGTGCTGATTTCAAACCAAGGCGCCGACGGCTACGTGGCTGTTGACGGCGTGCAGTTTGTGCCATTGGAAATCGCGAAAGAAGAACGCAGTGGACAACGCAAAACGGGGTATGCAACCTCCGCCAGGTGACACCAGCCCTTCCCTGATTAAAATTTGCCTGCGGCGTCTTGGGGAGGTCGCCCCACAGCCTCGCAGCGAAAGACGACCAGGCCTTAACGCATACTGCTATAATCAAGAGATCCCTCGACAGCCACAGGCACACAGCTTTCGGGTCTCACTCACATCAGCGATGACGGCAAAACCGTCTTAAAAAATCGCTGCCTTAAGCTGCCCGATGATTTAGATTCGCCGCAAAGTGCTTCCAGTCCTTCAGCCATCAAAGAAAACAGAATGCAACACATTAAGCCCTGTCTGATCATTCACTCCGTTCTTGTGCTGAGTCAATTCGCAATGACCGCCGGCGCCGACGACGCTCCTTCAACAGCGTTCACCATTGAGCAAAGCGTGTTGACTCGCGGCTATGACGGCACGAAGTGTTGGGTTCATGCGAGGTCTGGCGTCATCCCATCAAAAGACGCCACTGCGCCACCCACAGTTGTTACGACAAGCCAGCCGCTGATGATCACCGGATCGGACGTGTTTTATGCGTTGAATTCGTCCGTGAGTTCTGACCTTGGAAAAACATGGTCGCCGCTGACACCTCAACCGGGATTCGAACGCTGGAAGATTGATGATCGCACAGAAGAGACAATCTGCGACTTTACGCCGACATGGCATCAGAAAACAGGTAAGCTGCTGGGCACCGGGCAAACGGTTCGCTACTTCGACAATAAGGTGATGACTGTTCGACCACGTTTCACGGCGTATTCCGTCTATGATTCGAATTCGAACACGTGGGGGAAGCCAAAGACCCTGAAGATGCCCGACGAAACACGGTTTCAAAACTGTGGAGCTGGAAGCGTTCAGCGCTACGATTTACCCAATGGAAACATCCTGCTGCCGGTGTACTTCAAAGATCCGAAAACCACTCAGTTTTCCGTTACCGTGTGCCAGTGCCACTTCGACGGCACCGAACTGAGGTACATTAAGCATGGCAGCGAATTGACGGTCAACGTCAAGCGAGGACTCTACGAACCATCCATCACAAAGTCGGGCGATCGATTTTATCTGACTCTTCGTAATGACGATCACGGCTACGTAACCAGCAGCAGCGACGGTTTAACATACGACGAACCTAGAAGATGGACGTTCGACGATGGCAGTGATCTTGGTAACTATAATACACAACAACATTGGGTAACCAACGGCGACGATCTGTATCTTGTCTACACACGCAAAGCAGGCAACAACGATCACGTGTTTCGACATCGAGCACCGTTGTTTATCGCTCAGGTTGATCCCGCCAAGCTCCACGTAATCCGCAACACCGAACAAGTACTTGTTCCTGAACGAGGAGCCCGCCTTGGAAACTTCGGTGTCACCCACATCACACCAACCGAGACTTGGGTGGTGGTGACAGAATGGATGCAAACGTGGGGCCCGAACCACGTGATACCAGTCGATAATAAATACGGCGCAGACAACAGCATCCACATCGCGAAAATTAAATGGACAAGCCCAACAGCCAGCGATGACCAATAAGCCACATGCACGGCGATAGTGGAACACTGCCCATCGTCACTATAGTAGCCATCACGCTCCGCCGTGATGAACGCAGCTTCTCGACGCAACAACCCCAATGCGGACGATGCCCAATGACGCAGCTTTCTGTTCACGCATC
Source organism: uncultured Planctomycetaceae bacterium (assembly GCA_937916515.1). Taxonomy (GTDB): domain Bacteria; phylum Planctomycetota; class Planctomycetia; order Planctomycetales; family Planctomycetaceae; genus Fuerstiella. Next base: position 9,686 of record CALFSX010000151.1, read on the forward strand.
ACGTCGCTACGATCGTGGTTCGTTTTCGCTGCCGAAGCCACCCTCAACTGTGGCATTTCGTCACGCGGAGCAAAATGGCTACTTGCAGCTCCCGTCCACAGTCAAACGGCCCGGCTGACTTAGTCGACAAATACGAATTCGTTGCTATTGAACAGTGAAAGACACAGGTGAGTCAGCGCATCAGCTTCGTTTGACGCATCAGACTGCTGCTGCATGAACTGCGTAACGTCGGTGAAGTCCGCTTCTGTCGGCAGACGGCCAAGCGTTTTTTGAAATGCGGCTGAAATCTGACTTCGCTGATCGGCATGAGACTTTGCAATCAGCGACGAAAGCTGCGTCGCGGTTTCCAACGAAAACTCAGAATTCAGCAGATGCAAAGACTGCGGAGCCGTGGTTGAATTGCCTCGATCACTGCAACTGACGTTGGCGCTCGGGCGGTCAAAGACTTCGAAGATCGGGTAACGCAGGTTTCGACGGGCAAACACATAAATGCTGCGACGAAAGTGTTCGGAGGCATCTTCTGTCACGTCCCACTGATTCTTCAGCAGTGTTCCCGTCAATTCGGCGGGCAGCGGCGGACGAACTCCGGGACCGCCGACTTTGAGGTTCAGACGATCGGCGGCAACCAGCATCGCATCGCGGATCGCTTCGCCTTCCAGCCTGTAGCGAGGATACCGCGACAACAGAGTTCCTCGTGGATCAACATCCAGCGACAACTTCCAGGCCGTTCGCTCTGCTGCCGTTGCATTTTCCAACAGCGAACTTCGCTGTCGGTAAGTCGCGGATGTAACGATCAGCCGATGCAGCTTTTTCAGGCTCCAGTCGTTGTCGATAAGATACGAGGCAAGTGTATCAAGCAATTTCAAGTTGCCCGGTTCTGATCCCATCAGCCCGAACTCGCTGGGCGAATCAACGATACCGGTCCCAAAGTGATGCTGCCAAACGCGGTTCACAATCACTCGTGCAGTTAATGGGTTAGTGTCCGCGACAAGCCAATTCGCGAGTGCCGTTCGACGTCCGGCCGAATGTGTGGATGGCACCGGCTGATAGTCCGCGTCTCCGGTTGAAACAACGCGAATCACGCCCGGCTCAACCGCAGGCCCCGGGCGGCGGAAGTCACCTCGCAGCATCAGGTGACTTGTCTGCTTATACGGAAACGATTCGTGAAGCACCGTCAATGACCTGTTTTTCTTCAGTTCAACGGAAGGTTCGAAGATGGCTCGCAAACGATAAAAGTCTGCCTGACTGATTGGATCGTACTTGTGATCGTGGCATTGAGCACAACCAATCTGAAGGCCCAGAAACACTTCACCAACCGTCGAGGCCAGTTCGTTCAGCACATTGTGTTGACGTTCTTTAGTCAGGTTAATGTCCGGCATGTCCGGCCCTGACAAACAAAAACCCGTGGCGGTAATTGCAGCACTGTCGTCAGGCGAAATTTCATCTCCCGCAATCTGCAGGCGAACAAATTCATCGTAGGGCATATCGTCATTCAGTGCTTTGATTACCCAGTCACGATATTTCCACGCTTCCGCTCGAAGCTTGTCGTGTTCGAAGCCATCGGTTTCTGCAAAGCGTGCCAGGTCCAGCCAGTGTTGAGCCCAGCGCTCTCCATGCCGCGGCGAATTCAACAAGCGTGTTACAAGCTCTTCGTATGCGGTGTTCGATTGATCAGCAACGAATGCTTCGATTTCTGCCGGAGTTGGCGGAAGCCCAATCAGGTCAAAGCTAAGCCGACGAATCAACCTCACACGCGGTGCTTCCTGTTGCGGCGTCAGCCCTTCTTCCTGAAGTGCGTTTCCGACGATGTCGTCAATTATGTTTCGCCGCCATGTTGCAGAATACTGTGGTACCTGAATCCGTTTCAGAGGTTGAAACGACCAATGTGAACGATCGTCGTCTGTAATGGGAGTTTCCACATAGTCGGATTCCGTCAACTCCTGTTCCGCCATCACCGCTTCGGTCATCACCACCAAACAGCCAAACACTGACCACGTGGCAATACTTACAACCGCAACTGCAACTGCTCGCAGCCGTCTCGCTGTGGTAGTTGGTTTAGCGTGTATTTCACGTAAAATGTTGCTTCGGTGCTGGCAGCGTTTCATTGGTGACTCACAGCTGGATCAATCAAAAATTCAATATGGTGACAATCATCAGACAAGCAGCCCCTGCACTACGTTTGCTTCATCCGGACCGGTCAGGCGTTTGTCGAGCCCGTTGTGAAAATGTGTCAGGTCGTAATGATCGATGCCCAGCAGATGCAGCAGAGTTGCGTGGAAATCATGCACATGAACTTTGTCCACCACGGATCGCAAGCCAATATCATCCGTCGCTCCGTAGGCTCGCCCGCCCGTGATGCCGGCTCCCGCCAGCCACGCACAATAGCCCCACGGATTGTGATCACGCCCTTTGCCCTGTTCGCTCATGGGCATTCGCCCGAATTCACCGCCCCAAATCACCAGCGTATCTTCCAGCAGACCTCGCTGTTTCAGGTCCTGCAATAATCCGGCGATGGGCTTATCTGTGCGACGACAGTACTCGGTGTGATTCTTGTCCACGTCGGCATGAGCATCCCAGCCGTTGGTGTCGCCGGAATACAGCTGCACAAAACGAACGTCTCGTTCGATCATTCGACGAGCCAACAAACAACGTTGTCCGAATTCCTGAGTCTCCTTTTCGTCGATGCCGTACATCGCCTGCGTCTTAGCCGTCTCGCCGCTGATGTCGACCAGTTGCGGAGCTTCCGACTGCATACGAAACGCCATTTCGTAGGCCTTCACTCGCGCGGTCAACTGGTCATCATTATCGCGCTGTTCCAGATGTCGTCGGTTTAAAGCATGAATCAACGACAAATCGTGCTTCTGTTGCGCAAGGCTGACACCGGGTTGAGGCTTCAGGTCGAGTATCGGTGATGCGCCAGGACGCATGGTGACGCCTTGATAAGTGGCTGGCAGATAGCCGCTGCCCCAGGCGGGTGGACCGCCTTTCAGTCCACCTCCCGGATCCGGCAGCACAACAAACGCAGGCATGTTTTGATTTTCAGAACCAAGCCCGTAGGCAACCCAGCTTCCGACGCTGGGATTTCCCATCAGAATGCTGCCCGTGTTCATCTGATACACCGACTGCGGATGATTGACGCTGTCTCCGTGCAGCGAACGAACAACGCAGATATCATCGGCGTGGTTGGCCGTGTGAGGCAGGAAGTCGCTGATTTCCAGACCGGATTTCCCGCGAGGTCGAAACCTTCGAATCGGCGCCAGCAGCGGATTGTTGGCGACGTTTCGCCGCGTCATCACGTTGCCAAAACTTGCAGGAAGTGGCTGGCCCGCATATTTCATCAATGTCGGCTTGGGATCAAACAGATCAACGTGACTTGGGCCCCCATGCATAAACAGCCAGATCACTCGCTTCGCCCGCGGCACATGATTTGAGTGCGACGTGCTTTCGCCCTGAGCCAACGCCGCATAGGCCAGCATGCCCGCACCACCTCCCGCGCGTGCCAGAAAATTGCGGCGTGCCAGGAAATTGCCAGCTGAATGTCTGAGCACATCACCCAGTAATCGATTGCTACCACTGGACGACATTCTTGCTGTGGCGTTCGATGTTCGCTGTTGCATGCTCGTTTTACTCGAATCCAAATCCGACTCAAAACTGCGACGAAACGTTGACAGGCAGACGAAAACAAGAACCTGAATCCGCAGAGCAACCGTCCGATTCAGTAGCCACAGATTACGGAAGACGCAGAATTCAAACCATAATTACAACGACTGATCGGTCAAACAGCAATCGGACTGCTGAAAGCGAAACGATCTGCGGTCATTCTCACAGGAATTCGCCGATCTAAGACCATGGCGTCGAAACAGGTCACCCGCCAATGGGCACTCCAACCGACACAAAGTCGAACATAAGAACTGAACATCCCACCGCCTTTTAGCCTTTAGGGGGATTATTTAGAATCTTCATTGGCTTACCAACCAGACGTTTAGCTTGTTGAACAACTGTATCTGAGGAATTGAAATACCTCGAGCAAATCGGCGGGATGTTTTGGCGGATGGTGAGGTTCAGGTGGTGCATTGCGTGAATCGCTGTGTGCGACGAGCGTTTCTTTGTGGCCAGGATCCGCTGATGGGGACCGACTGCGAACATCGTCGTGAACTCATTCGCCAGCGTTTGGAATTTCTGGCTGGAGTTATGGGTGTTGAAGTTCTCGGCTATAGCGTGATGAGCAATCACATTCACTGTGTTCTATGCAGTCGCCCTGACGTTGTGGCTGGGAGGTCCGACGAAGAAGTGGCCGCAAAGTGGTGGGCGTTGTGCCCTCTTCGAAAGAGCAAAGATGGCAATGCCGCAGAGCCCACTGAATTCGAAATCAACGCCATCAAAAACGACAAACAACAACTGAAAGAACGCCGCAGTCGGCTGAGCAGCATTTCGTGGTTCATGCGGTTTTTGTGTGAAAAGGTGGCTCGTGAAAGTAACAAACAGGATTCCTGCACGGGCCGATTTTGGGAAGGCCGTTTCAAGGCTCAGGTTTTAGCCGATGAAGCGGCGTTGCTGGCCTGCATGCAATACGTCGACCTGAATCCTGTGCGAGCGAAGCTGGCAGCGACTCCGGAAACAAGCGATTTCACGAGTGCTCAGGATCGGATCATCGACGCGAAGACTGCCGACGAAGTTTCCACTCCGGATGCTCGCGACAAACGCATGGAACACGGCAAGCGAGCTGTCTGGTTGGCCCCTGTTTCGCTTGTTCCGCCTCGAAAAGCCGTTCGCGAGAAGGCGACAAATCGTCGAGCCTCCAACAAAGGCTTTCTGGATATTGGGCTCGGCGATTACCTGCAACTGCTGGACTGGACCGGCCGTCAGATTCGCAACGGCAAACGCGGAGCGATCCACAAACATCTGTCCCTGATCCTGCAAAGACTGGACATGTAACCGGCCTTCTGGGTGGACTACATAAGGCAGTTCCACAAATTCAGTCGCACAGTCACCACCTACAGCAAACCCCCAGAACCAAGAACACGCAGCGAATCAAAAACAAAGTCGCTCACATCACGAAACACACTGTAACGCAAAAGGCCGCCCGGGGTTCCGAAATCGCCCAGTCTCTCCAGTTGTCTGCATAAGGGTGGATGGCCCAGTCGTGTGCCACGCCATGCTCGCTCAAAGGGTGTGGGGATTCGACGGCCGACACGAAACATTACTCTGGCTGCGAATCATCGAGCGCATCCACTCGCTTGACGGCGCGGTAAAGGCCAGAGCAAAGCAGGACTGCCATGATCAGAATCAGTCCTCCCAGAAAGAGCGAATTGTTCATCAGTTTCGTGAGGGAGAATGCTGCCGGCGGCACGCGACTGTCTTCCGTTTCTGTCCCCAGCTCCAGCCGCAGAGGGGCGACGCCAGCGGCAATGAAGCGATCGATCGCAACGGTGTCGTATTCGCGTGGCTCTCCGAATTCCGTCTCCTGCCCATACTGCAATTCGTAGGTTTCTTCCGGCTGCGCCAGAAACAGCAGCTGATGGACGTGTCCGAAGGCCTCAAGCCCGTCGATGGCCAGCGGTGGAGAGTTTCGGTTTTCAATCACCAGGCGATAGGTTTCAGAACGTGTTTCTGGAAACACGAGTTCAAGCTTCTGCTCGTCAATGTCCCGGTACTTCAGCTGCGTAACTGTCCCGGAAGCGATTCGATTCCAGTCTTCCCGCAATGCTGATCTGACGGGAACTTCAAGATGCACGCGACGGCCGAAGTTCTGACTGGTAGTTACCAGCGACAGCTTAGCCAGCGGTTGTCGAAAGGTAGAGAATTCAACAATCGTTTGTCCCGCGTTGGCGTCCTGACTGATGTTCTCGATCGAGATGTCCCATTTCTGTTCGACCATCGATTCGAATTCGATCCGAACTTCCCGGCGGCCCAGTCCGATACGATCGATTCGGAATGGGCGGCGGTTCACGGAGAAACGTTCCTGCCTGGACTGCTCTGTCTCTCCCTGCAGATTTCGAGTCAGATTGAGAATATGCGACTCCTGTTCGGATGTCAGCTGATCAATCATGATCCGAAACGACCGGAATGAATTCTTATTGAGGGGCAGGTCCACGCGACGAACGTCCATGTATTGCGAGTAATCGAAAATCGCGTCATCCGCCAGCAAAGTTTCCTGCTCGTCTGCGGGGCCGAACACCCGGACCCGCTGCTCAAAGTTTTTCAACGGTGTTTCAATCTGCAGACTGGTTGGCTGGGGATCGTCGTCGTCGAGGGAAAAGCGGATGTCAAGTCCGTCCGCCAATGGTTTAAGCGAGAGGTTTTCGGCAGACCATGTTTTCTCGATCGTACGCTCTCTGTTTTCTGACCGCTTGAGAAGCCGGTAGGGCACCTCCGTTCCGGCGGCATCAAGAATCCTCAGATCGTCAAGTTCCTCAGAGCAACGCGAATAGGCGACTGCGTCCAGCGGCACGGCCACCAGTTCCTGCTGAGCCAATTTTCCCTCGGGAAATCCGATCGGCTTCTTCCATCCCAGCGGGTCCTCGGCACCAGCGGTGACCGTACAACACAACAGAGCCAGCGACAGCATGAGGCCGAGTGACGGAGATGATACTTTCATTTCGATTCGCCTTCTTCAGAGGGAGTGGAATCTTCGATGGCGAACGTTTCCCGGTAGCGGAGGTATAGAAACGACCCCGCCAGAACCAGCACACCCATCACAATGAACGCCACAATACGGTAGATCTGATCGAGCGAAGCAAGGTCGACAAAGAAGACTTTCCACGCCACAACTCCGAACAGACAAAGCCCCGCATAGCGGATCAGCTTTTCGTTGCGACGCAACCCGGTCAGGATCATTGAAAGTGCGAACACCGTCCACAGCAGCGTGATCCCGCCGGCACGCAGGCCGGGAATGAATTCGGCCAGAAAAGTATTCAGTTCCAGACTTGAATAGATAAACAGCAGCAGAACACTGCCTGCCCCCATGATCGATCCGAGCTGACGCTGATCCGGTCCGCTGGTGAGCAGCCGGAACGACACGCCCAGAAACAGAATCACCATGCCGAAGTCCAGCAGGCGGACGCCGGCATCGAAGAACGAATAAGCTCCATCGTAGCGCAGGTTGGAAACATTCCATGACTGAAGATCAAAGATGAACAGCTTGAACAGCACGACCACCACGACAACCGCCGTCGTTCCCAGTGACAGCATGCTGGTTGTCCGCTGACACGTCCACAACAGAATTCCAGCCAGACCCAGCCACAGCAGTGTCAGCACCGGCAGACGAAATGCGTCCATCGCGAATCCAAACGTGCGATTCAGTTCCAGATGCAGGTACACGAACAGCAGCATGACGGATCCGGCGATAAAGACTCGCAGGATGTTGCTGTCCGGTACCAGACTCGGAACATCACTTTCCGGTGAGACCGCCAGTTCACCGGCCGACACCTCTGATTTCAACAGGCGATAGGCGAGCGCCATCGAACCGATGGGGACGCCGAACATGACCAGTCGTTCCACCAGCTGGCCAGCATACTCCATGAGCGTCAGGCTGCTCGGCAGTGCCATACGATATTGTTGCGGCAGATCGAGAAACACGAACCGGCACATCACAATCGCATAGATCACATACGCCGCCTGACTCAGGAATCGGCTGTTCAGTTTGCGGGCAATCCAGAGCAGCACCAGAGCCTGCACGGCCCAGCTGGCGGTGATCCATTCCCGCGACAGCAGCAGTGGAAATGTAATCGTCAGGAAGAACGCCGCCAGTCCGAGAAAGCTGACCATCAGTTCCCGGTCGAGGACTCTTTTCGCCAGACAGTAATACACGTGAGCCGTGTAGAACGCCGTCAGCCCCAACGTTACGGCCGCGATCCACTCCCGCGGGTACCTTAGATCGATCAGTCGATAACTCACGACGAAGAATGTCCCCGCGTTCAGAAACAGCATCAGAACATCCAGCAGATTGGATTTCTTTCTGGTGCGGAGATTGAGGAGAAACACCATCGTGGAATAGATCACAAAGAACCCGACAAGAAACGGCATCGACTGCCAGAAATGTTCTGCCGGTACGAACTGCCTCAAAGCCGCCACCGCCAGCGTCCAGTTGCAGAACCAGCTTAGATAATGCAGCAGCGGCCACTGTTTGTAACTGCAGATCCACAGCACACCGAGACTCAGAATTGTCATGTATCCGAAGAGTCCGGGAAAGTTGGCGACTCCCGTCGAAAGCATGATCGGCGTCCCGAAGCCGCCCACAACTCCCAGGACGGCGACGAGTTTCGAGTTGAACCGCAGCGATATTCCTCCCGACAACGCCGTCACCAGCGACATCGCTCCGAAGGCGGCGAAATGCGTAATCAGTTCGTAGAAGTTTCTGGCAGCGAACGCTGAAAAGTACAGCGTGGCGATTCCACCGCCCATCAGTCCTTCACCCAGAATGTGATAATTTCCGCCCAGAATGCGAGTGCCCGCGTACAGCAGTCCCAGTCCCGCGGCTGTCGAGATCGCGACTCGCGCACGTTCGCCGATCATGTCGTGTTCGATCGAATACTTCAGAAAGAAGCCAACTCCCACAACCACCAGCACAATTCCCAGCCGCAGTAACCACTGGCTGGCGATGGCGAATTCCATCGAAACATTCTTCGGTCGATGCTCTTCGCCCACGACGATCCAGTTCCAGATCTTATTCAAAACTTCTTTAGCCGACCGTTCAAACTGGCTCGGTTCGCGGGGTGGTTTGGCCGCGGCGGGCCGTCGCGGCGCTGATGTTCCTGGCGCGGATCTGTCGAACAGACGACGGACTTTGGAGACCGGCCCTTCTTCGCCTACGTTCTGAATACCTGCCTCCGCCCGGACTTCGTCTGCCGTAGTTTTCGGCGTTTCCACGGCGGCGACGGCCGGTGTCTCCGGTGCGAGCGGGACCTCTTCGACCGCCGTCAGCTCCTGAATGTCGAAGGAAGAGAGTTCGGGGGGCGCTGCGGCTGACCGTTCGTCCGGTTGCCGTGCCAGCAGCCGGGCAATCTGACTTTGCGCATCCAGCACGTGCTTCTGCAGTCTGGTGATCTGTTGAGTCAGCTGTCGATGCGAATCACGCTGCTCGGTCTTCGCTTTGGCGAGACTCATTAGAATCACGATCGGCGGAGTGAGCAACAGGGCAGCCACAAAGGTTCCGAAACAGATGAAATCGCCCACGCCGCACCTCGTCTTTAGACTGTCTTTGACGGCTTATACGAGCTGACGCTCGCAAACGTTCTGTTGTCGCTCTGAAAACTTGACTCGACGACAATAAGTGACCGGCCATAAGAAGTCTAATGGCAATTGCCGTGCCAATCATATTCCGACAGTAAATTCCGAGCCCACCGTGATTTCGCAGTCTACGCACTGCAGTTTGATGCAGCTGTGGGACTGCGAATACTGGTGTGTCGCTGCAACACACCAGCCGTGAGAACCGAGGACTGAATTTCCCCCTGACGGCTGACTTCAAAGTCATCCGAATCAGCAACGGTTTGATTGATCGAGAGCAGCTGACGCGGCAAGCTCACCAGCTCAGTGTTGCCAGATTGACAGCGTGAAAGGCGGCTTCCGGACTTCGTCTGGGGGGGGCCTTCCGCAGTCAGAACTTACCGACCCATGTTGTGAAAACTTGATGACCGCAGAGAACAACAAAAGGGCAAACAACAAATGGGGGCAGGTCTGAATGGCACTTTCGTGCCATTCGGGTCAGGTCTCTTTTCCTTGGCTCTTTCTCTCTCAACCCGACTTCGTTTGTTATACACGAAGCTCCAGAGCGTTTTCCGTAGACCATGTTTTCTTCTGGCTTACACAGGAAGCGTCCATCAAATGGGGCGGCGGCCCGCTTCACGTCGGCTCGCGTTGACTATCTCTGAGGCAGGCTGGCGAGTGCTGTTTCTGATCCGGCCAGCAGCAGGACATCGGTGGCTTCCAACAGGTCGTTGGGGCCGGGCACGCTGATGGTGGCGACCTTGGTGCCGGAACCAGCGTCGGGCGCTGGAACAACGCCGCCGTTTTCATCGGTGGCTTCCGCTGTGGTTGGGATCCTGCGGATGGCAATCAGATTGACCTGATAGTTGTTTCGCAGGTCAATCTGCCGCAGCGACTTGCCGGCAAAACTTGCGGGAGCCAGCATTTCTACAACGGTGAAACCTTCTCCAAGAGTGATATAGTCGCGAATTCTAGGGTGCGCCAGGCGGCGGCCCAACATGTCGCCCGCATTTTGTTCTGGCTGAATCACTTCGTCGGCACCGATTTGCTGAAAGATCATGGCGTGCAGTTCCGTTTGAGCACGGCAGATAACGTGAGGCACCTTCAGGTTGCGTTTACAAAGTACTGTGGTCAGCAAAGCCGCTTCAAAGTTTTCGCCGATCGATACAACCACACAGTCAACTCGATCAACTTCCTGACTTCTCAAAGCCGCTTCGTCCGTCGAATCCAGCCGCACGGACAGGTCGACATCGACGCTGATTTCTTCAATCAGGCGTTCGTCACTGTCGATCGCAATCACCTCAGCACCATGCGACGCCAGTCTTCGTGCTAAAGACATTCCGAATCGACCAAGGCCGATGACTGCGATGCGTTGAAAGGAAGATGTCGACATAATGAAGTCTCTGAAATACGTTCTATGATTTATCGCTGCAACTCAACAAACAGCAGATCAAGCCTCAATCGCCCAGCCGTGCTTTTCGAAAAACGGAACGTAGATCGATGAGACCCACAATCGATCTTCCGGGTGACTGACCGAATAATAGTTTTCCGGTTTGATCAAGCGATTGCCGTCTGACGACAGGTCAATCACATAGCGATCCGGCAACGATCTGCGACTTAAAAAACGCAGTTCAAATGGTTCCAACGGGCAGGGATTCATCGAGTCAAAAATGCCCAGATGTTGTTCTCGCGCTTTGCGAACATGTCCTCTGGCAAGTTTCAATTCCAGGTTGGCGTCGGCCATTTCTTTGGCTTTACCAGCGGGAATGACGGCCTTTTCCATGGAATCCGGTCGATCCCACGGGCTGATATTCGGCCAGATGAAATACGGAAATGCTCGCCCGCGTTCCAGCATGCGCAGGTTGTAGGTTGGCGGGCGATCTGTCGGCACGTCACGTTTTGGCTGGTTGCGATTAACGGTGCATAGAAAACGACCATAGCCATCCATGACTTCGAAACCGAAGCCCAGATAGTAGCTGAAGCTGGTTATATCCTGCCCCATGATTTCCATGTCTTTGGTGATCATGGATCTTAGATCGTCCGTAGCGGCTTTTGCATGAGCTGCGTGAACTGTGCCTGGATCGCCGTACAGTTTTGCCTGAATCCACGACTTCAACCCGTCTGGCACGACGCTGGAAAACGGGCCCCACTTCGTGCTGTCGAATACAGTTTTCAGATAGTCGTTCCAGGCAGCATCAAACAGGTCGACAAACGTGAGCTTTGGTCCAGGAAAAGCGAAGCTGACTTCGGGAGTATCAATGCCCAGAAGGCGTACTCCAATGTCGCCGTCGGGGCGCACGCTTAACGTGTCTCCGTCGTGAACCTGTTGCTCTACCGTTGCGGGCTTGTCGTAGTACAAGCGAGGAATCGCGATGCCCGTTGTGCGGTTGTTTTCTGAATCTGTACGAATGGCTTTGGGCATGTGTCGCCTTACGCGATTGTGATGTTGTCCTGGCGGGGAGAATTACGTCAGAAGACGATGGCCGCCCAAAAGTCAGCGTTGCGGGCCGAAGTTCGACTTACTTAACGTTTGTTGTCCATTCAATAAGGTCGTCCAGTTTGCTGGACGCGATGCCGTCTGACAGTGTCATTCTTACCTGAGCAACCGCATCCTTAAGCGTAGAACGCTTCTGCGACGCCAGCAAAGCCGCTGCTGTGTTGGCGATGACAATGTTGGCAGCGGCGGATTCTTCTCCTGCCAGAATCTGTCGGATAACCTTCGCACTTTGTTCAGACGATTTGACTCGCAGTTCTGCGACGTCGCAAGTTGGCAGGCCAAAGTCTTCGTTCGTCCAGTTGGATTCGATAATTCGTCCGGAAGCAACTTCGTAAACTTTGGTTGGCCCCCACAAGCAGACTTCATCCAGTTCGTTGTTGCCGCACACAACCAAAGCCTTGCGGCAACCAATTGCGCTTAGTGCAGATGCCAACAGTTTGGCTCGTTCGTCTGAACTGGCGCCCAACAATTGATATTCGGCGGCCGCAGGATTGGTTAATGGGCCCAGCAAATTAAAGATGGTTGGGAATCCCAGCTCCTTTCGAATGGGAGCTGCATGCTTCATCGCTCCATGAGAAAGGGGAGCGAAGCAAAACGTGATACCGATTTCATCCAGGCAGCGAGCCGCCATTTCGGGAGTCAGTAGAATATTAACTCCCAGGGCTTCCAGCACATCGGCCGATCCGCTGTTGCTGGATACGCTGCGATTGCCATGCTTGGCGACGTTCACTCCGCAGGCAGCCGCGACGATGGCAGTGGCCGTGCTGATGTTAAACGTGTGAAGCTGGTCGCCGCCGGTGCCGCAGGTGTCCAGTAGTGGGCGTCGTCGAGTGGCAATGCGAGCCGCTCGATCACGCATGGCCTGAGCAGCTCCGACCAGTTCAATCGACGCCGGCCCCTTGCACGCCATGGCGGTTAGCCATGCCGCCATATCAACCGGTTCGCAGGCGCCATCCATCATCGCTCCAATGCAATCCTGCACTGCACCTGACGAAAGGTTATGACCAGCAATTAACTGTTGAAGCGGCTCACGAAGCGTTGGATGCATTTGAACAATGTCCAAAATTAGATCGTTAGTTGCAGGCCAATGAATCGTTCAATGATTCCCAATTGGGCCGCAGTAGAATCTTCAGATAACGAGCAACACGACGACACCAGCTGAACATTCGCAGTGCTGCGTGGTCGAAGATTCGAACCCACAGCCGGATGTCAGAAAATCAACGCGCACCTGTTGGATGGACATCATAAACAGTCGTAGCCCGGATTGCATGCGTCTGGCAAGCGAAGTCTTAACCGGGATGTATTCGATCAATTCCGCCGAAAACACAGGGCTGCCATAGTGGATCCTGTTAAAGATCCAGCTGATTCTGGATCTTTAACAGGATCCACTACCGACCGGAAAACGGAAGGCCAGCGCGGACGATTGGGGATCACTGAATTACCTGCTCAAGTTTCCCCGGTGCGCGTGGGCAGGCGGGGGAATTTCAGGATCTGCCGAGCGTTCCGGCCACAGTAGAAGACGGGCCCGTTCCTTAACCACCGAATCCAAGTCGGTTAACGAAGATGTCCAGGTACAGCACAAACACAAACAGCGAGATGATGAAGATCAGGCCGATTCCGTGAGCGATGTTAATCACCTTGGGGCTTGGTTTTTTGCGAGCGACCGCTTCCCAGATCAGAAAGACCATATGGCCTCCGTCCAAGACCGGAATCGGCAGAAAGTTCAACACTGCCAGGTTGATGCTAAGAAAGCCCAGAAACATCAGCAGCTTGGTGACGCCATGATCGGCCACCTGATACCCGATACTCACAATTCCTAACGGGCCGCTTAAAGCTCGCACGTTCAGATTGCCGGTAAACAGTGATCGCAGCGTCATGTAAATATTGATGCCGCTGCTTTTGGTATGTCGCAAAGCCAAAGATGAAGCATCTCCCCATGATTCTGCTTTGCGAATCATCACGTCGCGTTCAAATCCATCGATCCCGCGAATCGGCATGTACCAATCGTCGACTTTGTCGTTGGATTTTAGTTCAAAAGCAAACTCGTTCTTCGATTCCGAGGCGTCCTGTACCTGCAGCCGAATGTCGCGATTCGGAACCTGTTGAATCATCCAGTAAATGAAGGCCCAGTTCGCTCGGCCCGGCACGGCTTCTGCCGATTCAAATTTTTCAAAGTCGAATTCTGAAACTTCAGTGTCACCCAATTGATCTTTAATGATCTTTGATGGATCCGGGTGCTGCAGAAACACTTTCGTGATCTGTTGATCAGCCTGCAGTTTTTCAACCCTGGATGCTTCGCTGCCGGGCACAATGTTCGCGACAAAGTTGTTCACATGAAACCCAGCTCCAATCGCTGGAATTGGCAATGGCGATGTCATCGATGCAGGTCGTTCTGACCAGCCGGGAGCGTCCGTGGGCGTAATCACCAACTTCACTTCTTCCAGACCATCGGTACCCGTCTGGCGTTTGACCGTTACGGTCACTTCCTGATTGGCGTGATCAGAAAAGTAGTTTGGAAGACGCAGCGGATCGATGTCTTTGCTGACCACCAATTCGTCAACCATGGTAATCTGGTCGTCCAGCTTCAACCCTGCCTTTTGAGCCAACGAGCCCTCTCGAATTGACGTCACCGGCCCAATGGTCATCCACAGGCCCAGCGATCGCATTTTCATGGGTGGAACGGTGATTGACACCTTTTCGAAACTGGCGGGTTCCGCAGGCTTGCCGTCTTTATCCAGCACCGGGCGATCAATTTCGTAGGTGACTTCTTCAGCCGCTAATCGAGCTGTTTCGTAGCTCATATCGCTCAAATAAGTAACCGCTTTACCGTTCACCGAGGTGACTTGGTCGCCGGGCATGAACTTCTGCGAAGCATGTTCTGCGGCCAGGCCTTTGATGGCAATTTGAGCGTCTGCTTCGTCGTCGGGAATCTGATCGGAAATCTTAGTGCTGGATGCCGGAATCACGCCGATCATCCGCACCGTCTTGCCCTGCTTGGGAGCAATGCTGTAGTCGAATGCAGTGCCATCCGCGTGTGTTCCGGAAAGGTTCACCTGACCGCTGGAAAGGATGATCGCCTGATTGATGTCTTCGAAGTTGTGAATCTTGGTTCCGTTGATTTTGGCAATGCGGTCGCCAGCATTGATTCCGGCTTCCCAGGCAGGCATGCCCGGAACAGCCTGGCCTACAATCGGCGTCAGTTCCACAACACCGTTGCGATAGGCGATGGCAAAGAACATAAACCCGGTGATCACGTTCATGGTGACACCGGCGGTGATAATCGCCATCCGTTGCCAGACCTTTTTCGCTGAATACGATCGAGGGTTTTCAGCGATTTCGTCGCTGGTCATCTGGTTGGGATCCATGTCGTCCTGGCCCAGCATCTTCACGTATCCGCCAAACGGAAGGGCAGACAGGGCGTATTCGGTTTCGCCTTTCTGGCGGCTCCAGATAATCGGACCGATGCCGATGCTGAAGCGTTCCACATGCACGTCGCACCATTTGGCGACGGCAAAGTGGCCGAGTTCGTGGAAGAAGATCACCATGCCCAGCCCCAGAATGACGGACAACGCATTGCCAATCGATCCGAGAAATGACGCGGCGAACAGAAAAGATGTTGAATCCAAAGTTACGAATTCCACCGAGATGCTTCCTCCCGAGCCCAACGGTCCGCCTGCTGAAGTTGCTGCAGAGTTGGTTGAGCGTCGAATGTATGGTGGTTAAGAATGTCACGAGAAACGTGGGTGATTTGATCGAACCGAATTTCGTGTTTCAGAAATCGGTCAACGGCTACTTCATTTGCCGCGTTTAGGATAGAGCCCGAAGTACCGCCCTGTCGAGCCACTTCGAAGCCGAGTCCCAATGCCGGAAACGCGTCCAGATCCGGCGGAAACAGTTCCATGATCGTTGCCGCCGTCCAGTCAGTGTCTGCCGAAGGGCAGGAAATCCGGTCCGGATATGTGAGAGCATACTGAATTGGCAGCCGCATGTCCGGGGGCGACATCTGCGAAATGACCGATCCGTCGCGATATTCCACAAATGAATGAATTATGGACTGAGGATGAACGACCACTGAAATTTGATCTGCCGGAATATCAAACAGCCAGCGAGCTTCGATAATTTCCAGAGCTTTGTTCATCATGGTGGCCGAATCGATCGTGATTTTCGGCCCCATGTCCCAGGTTGGATGTTTTAACGCCATTTCCGGCGTCACATCTCTCATTTTTGACTTCGACCAGCCGCGAAAGGGGCCTCCGCTGGCAGTCAGAATGATGCGACGCAAATCATGTTTTTTTCCGGCCTGCAACGCCTGAAAAATCGCGCTGTGCTCGCTGTCGACGGGAATAATCGCCGCTCCCGTTTCAGCCGCTCGCTGCCTGATGATCGCTCCGGCAACAACCAGGCTTTCTTTGTTCGCCAACGCGACTCGCTTGCCTGCATCCACCGCGATCCAGGTCGATTTAAGTCCCGCCGCACCCACAACCGCTGAAACAACCGTGTCCACACCTTCGCTTCGAATCAGCCGATCCAGGTGCTCGTCACCCGCATGCAACGCCGTATTCGACGGCAAAACGCCTGAATTAATGGCGGCAGCGCTGGCGGAATCACCCAGCAAAATCCAGTCCGGAGCAAATTCTTTCGCCTGCTGTTCCAGCAACGCGGCATTGCGAAAAGCGGTGGCTCCCACCAGGCGCATTCGGTCAGGGTGACTGCGAATCACGTCCAGACTATTCGTCCCGATGGATCCGGTCGAGCCGAGCACGACGATGGATTGAAGCTTATTCACAAAGACGATTTTACAGCCGGCAAATGCAGAAGAATGGCCGCAACTTGTTTACAAAAAACGGGTTACATCACGCGTATCTGCGGCATATTAGGAATCCCCCGCATTCTTCACAAGTCGGGTCTTGCACAACAGCCAGAG
This sequence comes from uncultured Planctomycetaceae bacterium, assembly GCA_937916515.1. Lineage (GTDB taxonomy): Bacteria > Planctomycetota > Planctomycetia > Planctomycetales > Planctomycetaceae > Fuerstiella. The sequence goes on from CALFSX010000151.1 coordinate 26,311, forward strand.
ACCAGTTCCTGGCGCAAAGGCCCTGCAAGCCCCTGAGGCGAGCTCAGGGGGCAAAATCCGCAGACGGCCCCCTGTAGCGAGCTGAGGGGAGTAGCGAGCTCAGGGGAATCAAAATGCGGCACGCATTGCCTCCGAGCTTGCCTCATCAGCGAAAAGGCCACCGAACAACGCCACACACGTTAAAGCTGCTAACGCACGTGTTGCAAAAATTCTTCAACGTGGGCCATGAGCGGGTCGATGGCCTTGGGCTGAATTTTGTGAGGTGGCTGCCAGGAAAACCATTCATGGCCGAGATGTTCTGTAATGGTAATGTCCACGTCGCGTTTCAAAGTTCCCAGAAAGATTCGCAGAGACTTTTCCACTTCGCCCTTTCCAAGTCCGTAACGCTTTGAACTTACCATGTAACGACTTTCGAAACAGAAATAGGGATCGATTTCAATGTCAGCCGCAACAATCCCGGTCTCTTCGGCAAGCTCTCGCAAAGCGCATTCAAGATCGCTTTCTCCCGGATCAACATGACCTTTGGGCAGATCCCAGCGATTGGCGTGCTTCATCAACAAGAAAGACGAAATCGGATTGCCTTTCACGATCAAAAAACCACAAGCTCTGGGCTCCTTCACGATTCCTGTCCTTCGTTGCGTTCGATTGAATACTGTTGGCCAGGCATTTGGCCAGAGAGCAATATGTCAGATTCAGTTGTTGCCACCCGAGACTGCAGGTGGCGGAAAATCCGGGTGGTGACTAACAGGCGACAAGCGTTCGCCGCGATCTTCTTCACGAAGTCTAAACGGCTGACCGATTGGTTTTCCATCCAGGCTTAAGAAGTCTCGAAACGTCCACCGATTCACGGGAAATGCCAGGTCGTCCCAGGGAATCGAATCGCTGCTGATGGGCACCAGCATCACGTCCAGACTTTCCGTTCCGGCCGCAAACGTTGCCGACTTCATTGTGGCCAGATACACCATGTGCACCTGGCCGATGCGAGGAATCGAATAGGTTGCCAACAGCGATTCAATCTCGACATCCGCGCCGGCTTCTTCAAAAACTTCTCGCCTGGCAGCTTCTTCCATCGTTTCGCCGACTTCCATAAAGCCGCCAGGCAATGTCCAGAATCCATATCTGGGAGCGATCGCTCGACGACAAAGCAGAAGCTGGTTTTGCCACAAACAGATCGCAGAAACGATGATTCGGGGATTTTCGTAATGAATCCATTCGCACTGGCTGCACACCTGGCGTTCCATGTTGTCGCCAACTGGAACTCGCGGCTGGAAGTTCGGGAACGCAGAGATGGGGATGTTCATGAAATGTTGTGCGAATGAATTCTTAAGTCCAACCGAGGCTTCGGCAAAATAACAACAATACGAATTGCTGGCTGCTGACGATCGATAGCAATTCAGAAATTAAGCTGCTGCAAAATGTCGTGAAGATATCTCGCCAATAGTGCCACCCAATCGGTGGATCAGTCATGGCCTCTTCATCAACAAAAACTGAAAGCCTCAAGTTTAGTTTCCATCCCGAAAGGCGTCGTGGCCGTTTGCTACGTTAGAAATTGCAGCCCATTGTCAGCCTGAACAATGAGTCACCATGAGTGAGACGTATCCCGCAACAGTGCTTAGCAGAAACAGAGCGTCGCGGCAATCCGCTGCCAACAGTCGCCTGTTGAATACGTTTCAATTCTGAGCAGAAACATGCAGGCTGACGCCAAGCTTGTCACAGAGTTGCAGCAACAGTTTTATGGGGATGGCTCTGTTTTTTTCTTCGAATTTGATCAACGTTGCCGGGGCCGCATTAAGGGACTTTGCCAGCTGAGTGACGGACAGGCCTTTTGCTTCACGAAATTGCCTGACTTCCGCAGCCAAATCCGACAGCAGCTGATTTTCTCTGCTAAGGCGTCGTCCGACTCGGGGCCAGTTTTCCATGCTGTCAACAAGTCGTTCGCCTCGGCCCACTTTTCCGGGGCCTTCAGTTGGCGCGCGATAGCCCAGAACTACCTTTTTGACGGCTTCCTTTTTAACGGCAAGCTTTTTCTTCGCGGACTTCTTAGCTGTCTTATTCTGAGCTGCGTCGCGGCCAATTTTTGCCCTGGTTGGCTTTGCAGATTTCTTCACGTCCAAATCCTTCAATCTTACTACTCGTAACGCCAGGTGCGACTACTTTCATGCACTTGTACAGGTACCTAATAAAGTGCGTAGATTGGTCAGATGAGTTCAAAGCAGGGTGTGACTACGCGACGTCTCGAATATTGGTGGTTGAGGCGGAGACTTTCAATAGCTCAGGGCGAACAGTTTCCAACAAAGTCAATTCCAAGCACTTAAGTATTCCAGCAACCGCTGCCCCGTCCATTACTCGGTGGTCGTACGCCAGAGTGACTCGGCAAAGCCCACCTTCATCCAGCGGCCCATACGTGAGACATCCTGTCTGAATTGACGGTGGGACTTGAATTTCCGTTTCCTGGCCCGCCAAAGTCGACAGAAAAAACGTCCCCAGGCGTGAAGCCCGTTTCGACTTGGCGACATGGATATTCCATCCCCAAATCATCCGGCGCAACAATGTTGGTAAACCGGCAAGTCGCACCTGCTCGCGGAAAATCCGTTTCGGGCACTCTGTTGTGAATTGCTGAATCCTGTTTTGGATCTCCTCAAGACTAAGTTCTTCGGGCTTTTCAATGCAGCCCCAAAACAACCACGGAGCATTCCTGAACTGTCTTTGAACCGTCAAGACCCCGTTGCTGGAAGGGTGCTGATACAAGTGGGCAAACGGCCATCGATACCATGTCTGCCGTAGTTCGGGAACTTCCGCCGCAACAATCGCAAATGCTTTGATAAACAACGCCGGCCACGATATTCGGACTGCAGAATGACTTCTGGCTTCCGCAATAGCAGCTAAGTTCATTGTTCGACTATGAGCACACTGTGGCACAGACTTGTTGAAGTGCAACAGATCCCAGCTGAGCCTGCGATTTCGAGGAATCCCGAAGACGCGACCGTCTTTGCTGTCAACCACGTTTTCGAGTCCTTAATCTGCGATCCGCAAGAATTTCGCACGACCAAACAAAACTGACACAAATCAGCATGAGTCATAAAACGGCCACTTTGAGCCTTTGCCAGCCGCATGCTGATTCAACAGCTGGACGGTACTCAATTGCCGACTTTAAGCACAACTTAGCAAGACAGCATCCTGAGCGCCATCACTTGATTCAGTGTAGCAAAGTGTAATCCGCAACTAAATGCTGACTTTAGTGGCAACAACACACGGTCTAAACCACCCACTTCAGCCACGGCACGGCAATCAGGGCAGTCGTTGCTGCTGCCGTCGCCACATCTGCGGATGCAAGCGTTGTCTACTTTGCTAAACTGGGATTTTGCCGATCAACCACGTGCCGCGAATCGCCATGTTCGAAGCGGCAGTTCCGGTGGCGATTTTATTTATAACGATCAAGTCTGTTGCTCCAAACCATTCGAGCCAACGGAAGTCAGCGAAGAAGCCAGAAGCCCGTATTTAAACTCAGAAACGGTGAGCCATGAAATTTCAGAATCCACTTCGGTGCCAACCAATGCTGTGCCAACTGGTTTTGTGTGGCCTTGTCCTGGCTGCTCCAGCATTGTCGTTTGGAGGCGATGCGGCAAACACTAAAATTCAACGGCCGTTTCTTTGGAAAATCACCAGAACTTCAACGGCTGATTCCGCAGCAAAGCCGCATGCGTATTTGTTCGGCACGATTCATGTCCCCAACAAAAATGTCACTCAACTGCACCCGACGGCACAGCGTGCGTGGGATGAATCAACGGCTGCGTTTTTCGAAATCGATTTTCTGAAAAACTCCGACGACCAAACCGCCGCCATTTCATTACCGGACGGTCAAAAACTGGAAGATCTTGTACCACCGGACACACTACAACGACTGGACGCTCGTCTGAAGAAAATTTCGCCGCTCATGAGCCGCACTGCTCTTCCAAATGCAAAGATTGCTGTCTGGCCGTTGCTGCTGGGAAACCTGGACGCTCAAATGCGAGACCTTGGCCAACTGCCGATGGACCTGAAGCTGTTTCAGGAAGCTCGTTCAAAATCGAAGCTTGTCGGCGGACTTGAACAGGCGACGTCTCAGTTAAAAACCCTGGTCAGTCTCACCAACGAAGAGCAGCTGGCATTCCTGAAGGGCACTCTGGACGGAATGGACGATGACGACGCGAAAAACATCGATCGCCTGTCGTTGACCATAAAACTTTACGCGTCCGGTGATGCTGAAAAATTCCGTCAGTTTATTGACGAAGACCTGAAACGCAGCACGATTTCTGACGAACTGCGAGACAAAATCATTCAGGGGCTGTTAGTCGATCGAAACAAGCTTATGGCCGAGTCTATTGCGAAAAACATGCAACAGTCGTCGGACCGAATTTTCTTTTTCGCAGTGGGAGTCGGACATCTTGTGGGAAAAGACAGCGTGCAGGATTTCCTGAAATCACACGACATGACGATTGAGCGTGTTAGCGCGGATAACTCAGGGATTGAGTGACGAATGCGGCGTTGGGCCACCGCCCTGCCACATCACTCGCGTCCTAACCGTCATTCCCGCGAAGGGTGCTGTGGTGGCAACTACCTGATATGACCTTCCAAAGCCGGATTGAAGTTGCGGAGCAGCGACAGGGGCTTCGCTACGAACAGATTGCAGATGACAAATTGTACTAAGCGCCCATAAGGTACGAACGCAGTTGCATCATCATTTGAAGGCAACGCAGTTCAAACGTGGCTTCGTTGGGTACTTTGCCGATGGGAATAATTCTCACGTTCACTCGCCGACGAGTTTTGGAATGTCCGTTTTCTCGCGATTCCAAACTGGTTTCGAAACGGATGTCCATTTCGATGGCTTGTCGTTCCGGGGTAGAGCCCCATTTTCGAGTAAACCCAACTTGCCCAAGGCGAACTTTCAGCTGCCCCTGTTCCTGGTGTGTTACCTTCATGTCGGCTGATGAGATGAAGGCGTTGAGCTTCATGGCGGTCAGCTCCAGCGAGGTTGAAACTTCGATATCCTGCTCAAACAAGAACACTCCATCGACGATTGAAACCAGGCTTTCGCCTTCTTCTACAGGATCAGCGTGTTCTGTGCTGTCATCCTGCTCCTGATCTTCCCAGCAGGTCCGGTTTCGGCCTGTTTCTTTTGCTCGATACAAACACGCGTCCGCTCGTTCCAGAATCGTTTGCACGCTGTCACCCAGACGTCCGGTCGAAACTCCAAATGACGACGTCACGGTCAGTCCGCCGATGCCACCGATCGAACTTTTGGCAATCGCTGACCGCAACCGTTCTGCTCGCCGAACGCACGCCTGCAGATCAGTGTCCGGGCACAGCACGACGAATTCTTCACCGCCGTAGCGAGCGATTAGTTCGCCTGAATATGTTTCGTGCTGAATCAGTCGAGTCATGTCAACCAGCACCTGGTCACCCGCTTTGTGTCCATAGGTGTCGTTGATCTTTTTGAACTTGTCCACGTCCAGAAAAATCACGCTCAGGCTGCGAGTGCCTTCGTGGTTGTGGAAATCGTCAAGCAGGTGACGCAACTGAGTTTCCAGCTGTCCGCGATTTGCCACGCCCGTTAAAGCGTCTCGAGTTGCCGCCAGTTTCAATTCGACGTATTCGCGACTTTGCCGGCGTACTCCGCCCTTACACCGGAACAACTGAACAACGCCGTTGACTTTTTTGGGGCCATCCATAATCGGCATCGTGTAGACATCGACGCTTACCTGGCGTGATTCATCCAGTTCGCAAACACGTGTTCCAAATTGAGCTCGACCGTTTCGCAGCACCTGCGGGACAATCTCTTCAGGGGTCTCAACACTACGACCTCCCGTTTGAGCGATTGGCGCCAACTTGACATCGCGTGCCTGCCAGCTGCGACCAATAACGTGTTCCATGTCTTTGCCGGTAAGTCCCGGCATGCCGGCTGACCAGACACAATAGTTCAGGTCGCTGTCAACGATGAAAAAACCGTCGTACAGCGAATGAAACTGGTACAGAATATTAAGAATCTGTGTCAGTACGACAACTTCGTTACGTTGTTCAACGCTGATTGAATCGGCCGGTTCGTTTTCGCCAAATGGATCGCCTAACGGAAATAGTCCGTGCCCCTGAGTTTCGTACCAGCGATTCAAAGTACGCACAACATTGCCGTCGTAGCGACTGCCGGATTGTTCGGTCAGAATTTTGATGACTTCATCGTGCGTCATTCCACGGCGATAGGACTTGGGAGAGCTGAGCGAATCGTAGGCATCAGCCACGGCCAGAATACGTGGCCCCAGCGGAACTTCACATCCGCCCACTTCTGATTCAAGCCCCGCTCCATCAAAGTTATTGTGCAGCATGCCTAAGGTTGAAAGCAGGCTGGTGTTAACAAACAGCGACTGCATCAAACTGACGGCTGAGTGATGATAGAGCGTTACAAAGTCGTATTCTTCATTGCTGAGCTTGCCTGGTTTTCGAAGAATGTGATCGGGCACTCCGATCTTTCCCAGATCATGCAGCAATGCGGACAATTCCAATTGAACGCGTTGAGAATCTTCCCACCCCAACAGCTCCGACACACCTCGACAGATCGTCGCAATTCGTTGACCGTGCAGAATGATCGACGGATCGCGAACCTTCATCACTCGCAGCAGCATCGTCATCACGCCGCGCGACACCATCGTATTACCGGCACCTTTCGCCAGCTCACCTCTTGCCAAAGAAGACAGCGACAGCATTCTGTTCAATACAGCGCACGTATCTGTCGGCACTGCCGGCGTCAGCTGGCAATAGACTTCTGAGTGCTGATTGAAAGTTGTCTGACTCACGGCAGTAAACGATCGGCTATGACTTTTCGATTGTAACCTGTTGCGTCTCGAGGCGTTTTTGAGCGTGCATCGAGACCAGGAAGTTCTGTTTTGGCAACCTGTGTTGATATTCTAGATCAGCAAATCCACGATGACGCCGCTGAGTGGGGAATTCCGAAATTGGCCGACTGGCTGAATCGCTAGGTTCGGAAAAAACTGTCCGGCAGAATCGTCAGGCAACGGGAAATCGTTAAATTCAGACATCTGTGGAAGCGTCTACAGCTCTTTAATCGCCACCTTAAGGCTCAATTTGTGGCCTTTTGAATCAATTTGTGACTTGGCCAGTAGACCTGCAGAATCTCAAATATTTCGCAAAACTTCTTACGCGGCAACAACCTTACCAAACACGGCTGGACGCAGCCGTGTTGTTTATATTGTGGGGGTTTGTAAACTTTGCTTCAATCGCCGACCGTCACGATGGCTGCTTGAAACCACCGTGAACGCACTTGCCGGCGAATCAGCACTAAGCTTTCTTAACAGAGCTTGAGCGTAAAGGACAGGACGCGGCAATGATGCAGTTACTGAATCTGGCGTTTCAAACCGAAGCGACCACACTTGAAAACGGAGTTGCTCAGGCAACGGAACTTGCTTCCGAAGCAATTCAGCAAAGCGGCGGGGCCAGCCATTTGATCCTGCTGCTAACTGTGTTTGTTCTGGCGGTATTTGTTGGCGTGGAGATTATTGCCAAAATTCCACCGACGCTGCACACGCCGTTGATGTCAGGTTCCAACGCCATTTCCGGAATCACGTTGGTAGGAGCCATTCTGGCTGCCGGTGGAGACAACGGAACCTGGGCCAGCATTCTTGGGTTTTCCGCCGTTGTGTTTGCCTCGATGAACGTCGTTGGCGGATTTGTAGTGACCAATCGCATGCTGGCTATGTTTAAGACTCGCAAATAGCTGCCCCTGCGACCGCGTGAGTCTCCCAGGTTTCCTCGTACACTGCTTTGCAACGGAAAATTAAAACGTGAGTCCCGACTTAATCGACCTGTTTTATCTGCTGGCTGCCATCCTGTTTATTATCGGTTTGAAAGGCCTGACAAAGCCCCGAACCGCCGTGAAAGGCAACCTGCTGGGTTCCCTGGCGATGCTGATTGCTGTTGTCGCCACGATGCTGCACCAGGATGTTCTTAGCGTTGGCGGACTGCTGATCGCGATGGCTGTTGGTTCTGTTGTCGGCGTGGTTTTGGCATTAAAAATCGAAATGACGGCCATGCCTCAATTGGTGGCGCTGTTTAACGGGCTGGGCGGCGGAGCGTCTGTGCTGGTTGCGGGAGCTTATCTTGCCGGGAAAGAATTTTCGGGAAAGGTGGCTTCCGGAAACAGCTTTGCCGACGTGTTAACGGCCACGGCTGCATCAGGATTGATCGGCGCGATTACGCTGTCGGGAAGCCTGGTGGCGTTCGGCAAGCTTCAGGAATTGAAGTTCATTAAAGACATTTCGTTTCCCGGTCAGAAGCTGCTGAATCTGGTGCTGGCTTTGGCCAGCATTGGGTTCGGATATCTGGTGGCCACTCAGCCGCAGCACGCCGAACTCTGGTTTTGGCTGATGACGATCACATCAACAGCGCTGGGAATTCTGCTGGTGATTTCAATCGGTGGAGCTGACATGCCAGTGGTGATTGCTCTGCTGAATTCATATTCCGGATTGGCGGCTTCCGCAACGGGTTTCGTGCTGAACAACAATCTGCTGATTATCGCAGGTTCGTTGGTGGGAGCATCCGGGCTGATTCTGACTCGCATCATGTGCGATGCCATGAACCGTTCTTTGTGGGCCGTATTGTTCGGCACCATGCAGGGCGGCGGCAAAGCGTTGTCGGCAGATGAAGTTTATACCAACGTGAAGTCCACGTCGGCAGACGAAGTCGCCATGATGCTGGAAGTGGCTCAAACAGTTCTGATCGTGCCAGGTTACGGCATGGCGGTCGCTCAGGCTCAACACGCCGTGCGAGACCTCACCAATCAACTGCTTGGCAAAGATATCAACGTGCTGTTTGGCATTCATCCGGTGGCTGGAAGAATGCCTGGCCACATGAACGTGCTGCTGGCAGAAGCCGACATCGATTACGATCGGCTGAAGGAAATGGATGAAGTGAATTCGATGATGGATCAGATTGACGTCGCCATCATTCTGGGAGCCAACGACGTGGTGAATCCACTGGCTCGCACAGACCCTGACAGCCCGATCGCTGGCATGCCGATCATCGACGCCGACAAAGCCCGCACCGTCATCGTGATCAAACGCAGCCTGAGCCCTGGCTTTGCTGGAATCGCCAACCCGCTGTTTTCAGCAGACAACGCGTTAATGCTGTTCGCCGACGGTAAGCAGGCCATCGTCGATATCAACAAGGCATTGCAGGAAGGTTAGTACATCCGAACCAACACGACGTGATGCCAATGTCGCATTGAATACGATGACAACCCACATTGTTTACCAAGCTCTGATTCGAGCAAGTTCCCCTCTGCCATGCACAAAGCATATGCGCAACCCGTTCCTCTCAGGTCAGCATTGAATTCCGGACGTTATCGGGTAACGCCCTGCGTCCGATCACGAACTGGACCTAACCACGGGAATCGACCGTCACTCTATTAACGCCTACAGCGACATTACACAAAAGCCAATGTAGATGAACAAAGACGATTAAAACAAATACAATATGACCTGCCTTTCAATCTGATGACCTCCACTCACGACTCAGTTGCCAAGGCAACTACTGGAAATTAAACAAAAAAACGTGCCCTCATCGATCTAATTCTTGTGGTAAGCTTCACGACGGTGCTGTTTACAGAATCTCGGGTGTAATCAGCACATTTCGCCGCGAATACGCCAACACCAAATGACCTGCAAACTCACAAAATAAGCTGGCTCATACATAATGGACGCATCTGGCAAAAGTCAGCTACGTTATAAAATCGTTCACTTTGCTGCCTTTTTCAGTTGTAAATCCCGCCGCCATTTCCGAAGATTGAGGGACCGACTTCCAAGAATAGAATTCTCAAAGTCGAAGCCTACTGTTGTTTTCAATTTTTTATTTTTGACGAACGAGAGAACACCTATGAGAAGAAACGCCCAGATGAAGCGCGGCTTCACGCTGATTGAATTGCTGGTAGTAATTGCCATTATTGCAATTCTTATTGCTCTGCTGCTGCCCGCCGTTCAACAGGCCCGTGAAGCAGCACGCCGAACTCAGTGCAAAAACAACCTGAAGCAAATCGGTTTGGCAATGCACAACTACCACGATGTTCACACTGCCTTTCCACAGCTTGTTCATGGCGTACGCCGAGCAGCTGACGGAGGCTGGGGACGTGAATGGGGTGGAATGAGCGTTCACACCATGTTTTTGCCATACATTGATCAGGCTCCCCTGTTCAGCAAGATCAACATGAGTGTTTATTGGCATGACAATCCCAACCGTGGCTTTTTCAGAACAAAGCTGGCTGCGTTTCAGTGCCCATCAGATCCTAAGCCTGCGGCAAATGACGGCTTCAACAACTACGGTGCCTGTACCGGACCTAACTTCGGTTGGGAAGCTAACCTTAATCGCATCAAGGGCTATTTTCATCGCCGATTTGCAAGCCGAATGCGTGACATCACCGATGGAACATCAAATACGATTGCCTTTGCAGAAATGACAACTGGCGATAATGACAACGGCACGTTCGTCACAGAACGCGGCGACTTTGCTCGCGCTCAATCGCTGGCTGGCATTAATCCCGTGAAGCCAACTCGGGCGCAAATGGAAACCTACGGTCAGGCTTGTGCCGCTGGTGGTGCAAATCACCGAAGCGATCGTGGCTTGTCGTGGGGTAACCCTATGATGAGTGGTACTGGTGTTAATACAATTGTTACTCCAAACTGGAAATACCCCAACGGTCATGAGTGCGGTGGCTGTGGTTCTGGAGACGCACGAGGCGTTTGGGCGTCGCGAAGTCGACATACTGGCGGCAGTCAGCACCTGCTGGGAGACGGTTCAGTTCGATTCATCAGCGAGAACATCGACTTCGATCTTTACCAGTCAATTGGCTCATCAAATATGGGCGAAACAGTTGGCGAATTCTAATCAATTATCATTGAGCAATCAGTGAATAATAGTGAACTATGGCAGCCCACAGAATTTACGTCTGTGGGCTGCTGCTGTTTAATGAGCACGCGATATTTTTAAAATTAGAAGAGAGTGTTGAAATGATCGTACGCAAGCAAGTTTTGGGTTTAGGGTTACTGAGTCTTATCCTGGGATGTGGAAGTCCAACTGTCAGCGACAATCCCGTTGATGTGGAGCAAACGTCAACGCCATTGAAAACTATGCTGGAAGAGGTTGCAGCTTCGGGGGAATTGGGCAGCACTGCAATGACAATTCGTGATGCGATTGAGGGCATGAGAGCAACCGGCGACGTAAGGGCGGCAGACCTGATCGCTGATTTAGATGATCTGGAAAAAACGGGTGACTCCAAATTGATCAAGAAGAAAGCCGCTGCAATGATCAAGAAGCTCTAGAGTTAACGACTCAGAAGTAGATTGAGCCATCATGAGAGCCCGAATCAAAGTTACCTGTGCCATTCAGAAACTTGGCGCGGGCCTCTTTTTATTAAATTGCTTGCTCGTTGGGTGTGACGCGGATTCAAAAGATTCGTCCATGGTGGAAACCAGCGGACCACGTTCTGAAGTTGCGATCCGTCGTTTTTGTGGTGATTGTCACGGATTTCCCCAAGCAGATACCTATCCATTAGATATCTGGCCGGAAAAAGTTCGTGAAGGATATCGGTTCTACTATTCTTCGCTGAGAAATGATCTGGAAGTGCCGCCCGTTGATGCGGTCGAGGATTATTATTCGGAAAACGCTCCCCAGACGTTGGTGGTGGAAGCTTCCCAATTGCAGTCTAAAGAACCCAAGGAAGCCTTGTTTGGATTGGGTGAGCCGATCAATGACTTAGGCCCATTCAAAGCTGTTTCTCACCTCAAGGCTGTTAAGACATCAGTCGGCCCATGGAAATTGTCCATCGCAGACATGAGGACGGGCAGCGTTTGGCTTCTGCCATGTAACGACACCGAAACTACCGCAACTCAGCTTCCAGATTGCTTGAATGCCTGCCACGTGGAGCCGATTGATCTGAATCAGGATGGCACAAGCGACTTTGTCGTTGCCGATTTGGGGAGCTTCTTACCTGAAGATCACCAAATGGGAGCTGTTTGGCTCATGTCGCGGGCCCGTGAACATGAAAACTGGAACAGACTGCCCCTGCTTGATGGGATCGGTCGCGTCGCTGACGTACAACCGCTGGATGCCGACGGAGACGGGGATATTGATCTTATTGTTGCTGAGTTTGGGTGGCACGCCACGGGAAAAATCACCCTTCTACGTAATAACCCTGCTGAAGATGGTTCGCCGAATATGTCTCCAGAAACAATCGACCCCCGCCACGGAGCGATCCACGTTCCTGTTGCGGACCTGAATCGAGATGGGCATCCCGATTTTATGGCGTTGATAAGCCAGGAACATGAAGTCGTGGAAGCATTCCTGAATCGTGGCGACGGAACGTTCGCTTCGCAAACGGTATTTAAGTCGGACAACCCAGGCTTTGGTTCATGTGGGATACAGCTTTGCGACCTAGACAGCGACGGCGACCTCGACGTTCTATTTGTCAATGGCGACAGCTTGGACACGCCAACAGCCAAGCCATATCACAGCCTATGCTGGTTTGAGAATGCTGGCACCTATCCATTTACGAAACACGAAATCTGCAAAATCCCAGGTGGGTATTGTGTTCAAGCTGGTGACGTCGATTTAGATGGTGACATCGATCTGGCTCTCGTGACACTCTTGCCAGAAGCGGTCGTCTCGGCCTATCCAGTCGGAACATTTGATTCGGTTGTCTGGTTTGAACAGACCAGCGATTTGAGTTTCGTCGGACACAGTATCGAGCGAGACAACTGTCACCACGCCGCTTGCGAGCTGCTGGATTGGGACGGGGATGGAGACTTGGATCTGATTGTTGGCGACATGGCAGTAGATCCCACGGCAAGTCACCCGTTGACCTTATTTCGCAACCGTTCACGATGACATGCCGATAAGCTGAAATCCGGCATTCGCACAGGGAAGCAGACTTTACTTTTCCACTACAACATTGGTTTGACGCAAGTTCAGAGTTTCCACAGACTGCTGTATGCCAGATGGCCAATATACAGTGGCTCTCACAACCTGCGTATCTATGGATACGCCAAAATGGACGGTTAAGTCATTCTGAGATTGAAAACTGCCTCCACCGACCACTTGACGAAGCTGATTTTTGCTTGAGGAATGTAAAACAACTCTAGCTCCAATCGCGTCGCGTGGTGACTGTGTGCCCACCAATTGGATTCGAACCCACGGATAATTCGAGACAGAAGAATTCAAAAGCACGGCTGCCGGTTCGTTGTTGTGTGCTGCAACCAAATCAAGCAGCCCATCATTGTTCCAATCCGCCATCGCAAGACCTCGACCAAGATGCGGCGATGAAAAATAATTTTGCGGAGGTGCTGTCACAGCAGCGAATCTGCCGTCCCCCGAGTTCTGCAACAGCAATGGTAATTGCCGCAGTTTGGCAACCGTCGGGTAATAGACTACATGGCCATTGCTGATTACCGCGTCTTCATCACCATCACAGTCAAGGTCACCCATGACTGTACCAAACCCAACGAACAGCTGCCCAATAGCAGTGATGCCGGCTTCTCGACTGGCATGCACAAAGTTTGCATTGCCGTCATTCTTGTATAGAGCAAACGATTCCTGTTCAAAGTTTGTTACCCACAAATCGGGAGTCAGGTCTCCGTTATAGTCACATAGGGCAAGTCCCATACTTCCATTTGGCCTGCCCTCGAAATCTGTCGCGGTCCCTGAAACAAGCGCGTCTTCCGTGAAGTGCCCCTTCCCATCATTCTTGTAGAGGAAGTTATCCACCATGTCATTGGCAACATAAATATCCAGGTCAAGATCGTGATCCAAATCGGCAAGGATAACGCCCAGCCCCTTTCCGTCTTTTCGGAGACCAGCTTCTTCTGATGCGTCGTAAAACGTTCCGTCCCCACGACTGTAATAGACGATGTCCTTCAACGCTTCAAATGCCCTTGGAGGGCAAACGTCTTTTTCGTGTTTCGGCCATGGAGAAGGACAGACTGGGTTATTCTCGAAAGACCAGTTTACATAGTGTGCAAGGTACAAATCTGGCCAACTATCATGATTTAAATCGCCCCATGCGGCGCTGCTACTCCAGGTCTTATCCAGCAAGAGAGCAGTCTCGTGAACTTCCGCGAACGTGCCGTCCCCAAGGTTGCGGAAGAGTTGCAGACCACTGTAACCGGTTAAAAGTACGTCCGGAAATCCGTCGCAGTCATAGTCAGACATGCTGCACGCCTGCGTAAAAGTTTCAGGAGCTGCAATGTGCGAAACCTCTGAAACATCCGTAAATTTGGTTCCATTCAGATTGCGAAAAATGTGCGTGGAAAGACCTTTGACCTGTTGATTGACAAATTCACCGCCGCCAGCAAAAAACAGATCCGCCTGGCCGTCTCGATCGAAGTCGAAGGCCCCAGTGCCTCCACCCAAAGATTCCAGAATCGAATAATTCTCAGACTCCCGTCCGTTGCGATACGTTGAAGTCACCCCAGACGATTTGGAGATGTCATGAAACGAAATCTCGACGGGCGTTGTACGACCTTCGTGTTCAACGTCCCTTGCGTTGGGTGAGGTTGCTGAATTCTGATCCCGACATCCAATGATGGTCGAAAATATCGCAATACCTACTAAGCACCAGTATGCCTGCCCCCGAGGCTTCAAAAAAAAACACCGGGATAACGCCGAACACCGGAGCACAACCACGTTGTTTTTTTGCGTAACCTGTGGCGACTGACGGCAGATGGGGTTAGACAGGTTCTCACCGACATTAAGGTATTGCATAGTGAAATTGGACCGCAAAAAAACGGATGTGTATCGCTTCCTGCAAGTTTTGCAGGCAGTCGGCGTTGCTTTTATACCTTATCAGCCTGAATCTGTTGAGTGAGCTCCATTCAGGACAACACGCAGGATTCTATTCAGCTGCACCTGCAGACTGCTGTCGATGAAGTTTCGCCAATTGAGCGTAACGAATGTCCTTCGCAGCATAAGATTCATAAAGATTCGCAAGTAGTTGATGAGCTTTCTTGTGGTGGGGGGAACGTGCAAGAGCTGTCTTCAACCAGTATTCGCCGGTGAGTTTAGACTCGTGTAGCAGATAAAGTTCACCAATGCGAACGCGTTCTTCGACCAAAGATGGATCCTTGTTGATGAGGTCACCCAGCTGATCGACTTCTCGAAGTGCAAGCCTGGCGTCCTTTACTCTTTGCAGCTCGTTGGCTGCATCTTCGTTTCTGCCAACGCCGCGTAAAGCAATACCGCGGGCATGCCGAGCCGACAAATCCCCGGGATTTGCATCGATCGCCAGATCCAGCCAGCGAACTGCCTGGCTATGGTTTCCGAGGGCCAATTCCAAATTCCCGAGTTCAAGCTGAGCTGGAAGTCCTTCATAGCGATCACCAACACGCTGAAAACTTTTCCGAATTTCATCGGACGAAATTTTAACGATAGAAGCCAGCAGCGTTCGAGCCTCTTCGACTCGACCAATCGAACGCAGCGCCTTTGCCTCAGCCAGTCGCGGTGCCGCGTTGAACACCATTTGCCCCGCCAACTGGAACTGAATCAACGCCACATTGGGACGGTTTTCCTGCATGAGAATCTGCCCCAGTAAATAAGCAGCGGGGTAATGTTTCGGCTGACGTGCCAGCGCTGTCCGAAAAGCGTCAGCGGCTTCATTGTTCTTGTTGTAAAACATGAGCAAACGCCCTTTATAGTACTGAGGCTGAGCATCCTCAGGAAAGGCATCGATCCATCCATCAATCAGCGTCGCCGCCTGCGTCAAACGAGCTGCGGCCAAACAACCATTGATATAAGCCTCGATTACTTCACGACCGTCAGATTCCCCCCGTACCAACAGATTGTCCAGTTGCCCTTGAATACCGTCCAACCTTCCCGATTGAGCCTGGGCGAGCAATCGCTGTATTTCAACGGATCTGACGACATCGCCCCCAAACTTTGCCGCTTCTTCAAGAGTTTTTTCCATCCCAACCAAGTCGCCTTGCTTCCGCTGAATCGTGGCTAACAGAAATTGATCCGCTGATGTTCGAGGACCGATCTGGATTGCGATTCTGGCCAGTGACTCAGCAGTATCAACATCCTGCCGTGCCAAAGCCTGAACGGCTTGCATGCGAGGCCAATAGGAAATCCCGCCAAACCACCATGCGAGAAGCAGCGCAACTGACACAAAAAGCAGAATACTTCTTAGCCGACGTTTGAGTTTTCCAGATGTGATCGATTTTGCTGTCATTCCCAAATTCTACCATCAAGTTCTTCAAATAGTTCATTGTTACGCAGCACGTACGTTCGGGCACAATCTAAACATTGCCCATTTCCGCCAAGGACAATGCCAATTAGGGATTCTCAGAGGGAGGTTGGAGCATCGCTGCGATTCAGCCCGACAGGCTCGGCATCCACGATATTGGTGCTATCAAGGATGTTAACCGTTTTCTTTTGGTTTTCACGGAGCTGTCGCTCGACTCGTGACGAAGCAGGATCGCATATCGAGACTTAAGTCCTGACGAATCCAACTACCAAATTATTCTTCGGAAATGCCTGGGCGAATTGTTAACAACATAAGATAACTGAACGGCGACAGGTCCGACAATCCGTACCATCCTGCTGCTCGAAGCCAAATGGTTTTGCTTGTGGTAAGACAAAAATGCCCAAAAGAAGCCGGGCAGGAAATGTCTGCCTTCTACTCACTCCTGCGTCTGTAAATGAAGTCGACCAACACCGCCAATCGGGCGAATGCGTTGGCAACTCCGACTGCCGATGGGCTCCACGCCCAAAATATCGCAACACCAAATTTGACGCTGCACTTCTCATGAAGCAGGCCGCCCCTGCCTGTTCCAACTGTAGCGAATCTGCGGATTGTAGACTGTGATGCGTGATCGCGACAGTTGATGTTGCCTGTACGCGACTTGCATTCACCTGCGGTTCAGGGCGCTAAGGGAATGATGCGTTTTGATCACATTCCTGTATTCGTAGCGACCGCGCCGTTACCTGACTTGTAGGTTTACACTGGTATTCGTTGCCTGCGGATGCCGTGTTGGCTGCAAGGACTCGTCTGTTCAGGCGATCTTCGCTTCGCCGTGCTGGTGCCCCTTGCTTTTGAAGTTCTGAGCGAATGGTTGCACACGTGATTCCGCGTGTCGCTGCTGTCCGTTCAAACTTTGTGGGTTGTTCGGTTCAAGTGTTTCTTTTTTCCGTCCTCTACCGGTTCCGTAAGCTAAGTAGGCTGTATTGGGTAGTGTCTTCACTCCCGATCGGTCCGAAAATCGCGTTGTCGTAAGCAGATATTCAACCGTTGCAAAGCAGCATTTACCTGAAAATGTGGCTGTTTTGCTGGACCTTACTCAGTTCCATGAATTGAAGCTTTGTCCTTATGAACTCAAGTAATGAAAACCAGCCTGTGTTCAACGCTGGTCAGCTGTTTGGCGGCATGCAACCAACTCCGCAGCAACCGATTCAGCACCAGGCTGCTCCACAACAACCTGCAGCCAAAATCAGCAGTCGTGTTTCGACAACTCAGGCTCCCAACAATACCGGTACGGATCGTCCGATTACGTTTTGGGGAATTCTGGATGCATTTCGACGCCGCTGGATTCCGGCGTTGGCCGTTGCTATTCCAGCGGCAATGCTGGTTGCCGGTGTGCTGTGGCAAATGATTCCAGCTCAGTATGAAACATCTGCTTTGCTGAAAATTCAGCAATACCAGCAGGTGCTTGGTGCGGACACCAAAGAGCGTGAGTCAGAATTTCTGACCTACCGCGACTCACAGATCAATATGCTGAAAAGCCGCCCCATCCTGACTTCAGCGATGCGTGTCGAAGGCCTTAAGGAAACTCGCATGATGCGAGATATGAAATACCCGATCGAATTTCTTGAGAAAAACCTGGACGTCGACTTCGACTACAGTGCCGAATTCATTCGTATTTCACTGGAAGGCGAGTATCCGGAGGACATCGCCATGGTGGTGAACGCCGTGAAAGATGTTTACCTTGACGAGGTCGTATACAACGAACGAAATCAAAAGATCAACGATTTGAGACTGCTGGAAACAAAGTTCAATGAACTCGATCAGAACGTTCGCAAGAATCAGCAGCGAATTGCTCGAATGGCTGATGAGCTTGGTACCGGGGATTCAAAAATTGCCATACTCACTCAGCAGCGTCTGCAGGAAAATTTACGGGATCTGGAAAAAGACCTGCGCGACATCAATGACGATATCCGCAATGAAGAAGCGATTCGCCTGTACTATCGCGAACGCGGCTACACAGAAGAACAGATGCGAGCAGCCATGCCAATGATCGGCTTTGGCGGCAGCCGGAATGCAGCATTGCCAGCGGCAGCCGCTGGCCCCGATCCGGGAGCTGTTGCTCAGAAAAAACTACTTGAAATTCGCAGCAAGATCGCAGAGTTTCAACGGAATATCCGTGACAAAAATCATCCCGGCCTGCTGGCCATGCTGCGAAAAGAAAAAGAACTGGCCGCCGCTGCAACGGGTATGGTTGCCGCTCCACAAGGTACCCCCGGTGTTTCCATTTCGAAGTACGAGCACCTGCTGAAACAACGCGAAAAGCTGGAAGAAGAAATTAAAACGATGACCGCAGACCTCCGCCAAAGTGGAGCACGTCTGGTTCAGCTGGAAGAAGAAAAACGCGACATCGCTTCTCAGGAAAAAACCCGAGAAACGCTCGCTCAGGAAATCGCGAATCGTCGCATTGAACTTGACGCGCCTCAGCGAGTAAGCATCGTTCAGGAAGCCAATATTCCTGAGAAACGCAACATCAAAAAGCGAACTCAGATGGCAACGTTCGGCGGTTTTGCCATCTTCGGAATGGTGATTGCCGGGTTTACGATGTTCGAATGGTTTTCTTACCGAGTCGGCAGCACGTCTGACATTGCCAACGCGGTTAACCTGCGATTGGTCGGAACAATTCCGTCTCCCGACAAGGGAGGTTTACTGGGACTGGGCATTTTTTCCGGCAAGGTCAACTATGACGAATGGAACCGAGCCGTCATTGAATCGATGGACGTCGTGCGAACTTATCTGATGCGACACGTAGACCCAAGTCGACCGGCGTCGATTTTGATCACCAGTGCATCGGCCAACGAAGGCAAGACAACGGTTTCGTGTCAGCTGGCCGCCAGCCTTGCTCGATCTGGCAAGCGAGTCGCCCTGGTTGACTGCGACTTCCGTCGTCCGTCCGCTCATCTGATGATGGATGGCCAGGAAGGTCCGGGCATCTGCGAATATCTGCGAGGCGAAATCGCTCTTAAGGATACGTTCCAGCAGACTCAGGCGGCGGGCCTGACCTTTATCGGTGCCGGACAGGTCGATCAGGACGTGTTGCAGAAGCTGGCTGCCGACGGTGGTCGTGCCATGATTAATACTTTGAAGTCTCAATTCGACTTTGTGATCATCGATACTTCGCCACTGCTGTTTGTCGCCGAACCTTCCATGCTGGCTCAAAACGCCGACATCGTGTTGCTTTCAACTCGCAAAGATTACAGCCGCATCAACTATGTGGCTCAAAGTCGCGATTCGCTGCGAAGCCTGCAGGTACCTTTGCTGGGTGCTGTGATGGTTGGAGCGGATTCAGACTTCCAGCGGCAGTCTTACGGCTATCGTCAGGAAGTTCAGCGTAAGGTTAGCCGAGACAACATGGTGCGTTCGTAGTCTGCGGAAACTGTTAGTCAACATGAAACGCCTGCGACCACAACCTGGTCGCAGGCTGTTTTTTCAAGGGGCAGAGTTGTGAGTCGCGGCGGATCTTTAGACGGAACATTTACTGTTGATGTGGAAGACTACTTTCACGTTTCAGCGTTCGCGTCGCGTATCAAGCCGGAAGACTGGCCCGCGTACGAATGTCGAGTTGAACAGAGCACTCACACAGTGCTGAATATCGCTGCTGAAAACGGCACCAAAGGCACATTCTTTATTCTGGGCTGGGTGGCCAAACGCTATCCGGAACTTGTGAAAGAAATTCGGGCGGCAGGCCACGAAATCGGCTGTCACAGCCAGTGGCATCAGCTGGTTTACGAACTTGGTCCAGAACGCTTTCGAACCGACCTGATTGAGTCTCGCGACACATTGCAGAACATCACCGGCCAGCCGGTCACTTTGTATCGTTCTCCCAGTTTTTCGATCACAAACAAGTCTTTGTGGGCGTTGGAAATTCTGGTCGAAGAAGGCTTTGATACAGATTCCAGCATTTATCCGATTCGCCACGATCGCTACGGCATTCCTACTGCTCCACCGGCACCGCACATTATCCACACGCCGTCCGGACCGATTCGCGAGTTCCCCGGCATGGTATGCCAAGTGGGTGGCACAATTCTTTCAGGCCCCAAAATTCCTGTTGGTGGCGGCGGCTATTTGCGGCTGTTTCCGTGGCAGGTGACCAAACGCATGCTGCACAGTGTACGAAAACAGGGCCGCCCGCTGAACGTTTACATTCACCCGTGGGAATTCGACCCGGCTCAACCCAGAGTGCAGGCTTCGTGGAAGTCGCGATTTCGCCACTATCAAAATCTTAAGACGACGGTTCCAAAAATTCGCAACATGTTGTCTGAGTTTCGTCTCGGCACAATGTCACAGGTGTTGGACGGAATGGTGCTTCCCGAAACCGGTCAAAAGCAACCCAGTGCTCGTCAAACCGAACCCGTTAAGTTGTCGTAAGCAAAGATAAGATGAAACCACGCATACTTTATCTCACTCACCGAACTCCCTGGCCGCCTGATCGAGGCGACAGAATTCGTACGTGGAATATTCTGAAGTACCTTTCCGCCAGAGCTGACGTTGATCTGGTGTGTCTGGCCGACGAACCTGTCACTCAGACAACTCGGATGGCACTGGAAAAGGTGACTCGCCGACTGGCGATTGTGCCTCATTCAGGCAAACGCCGCTACATTCGTGGAGCGTTGTCGCTGGCTTGTGGCCGCACGGTCACGGAAGGATTGTTTGAATCGCGAGTGCTGAATTCTGTGATTAAGCAATGGGCTCAGAATACAACTTACACGGCGACTCTGGCATCGTCTTCTGGTATTGCCAGCTATCTTCAGCGCACAGAACTGGACGGCGTACGTCATTCGTGGATTGATTTGATCGACGTTGATAGTCAGAAGTGGCTGGACTATTCAAAGTCTGCAGCATTGCCGATGTCACTGGTTTACGGGCTCGAAGGCCGGCGTCTGCGTCAGCTGGAATGCCGTCTGGCGGCGAAGTCTGACCGAATGCTGGTTGTCAGCGAAGCTGAACGCAGTCTGTTTACAGACTTCTGCGCGGACGCTCCCATACAGGCTGTCGGTAACGGCGTTGATACCGACTATTTTGCACCAGCTAACATGCAGGTAAAACCTCACACGTGCTGCTTTGTCGGTGTGTTGAACTATCTGCCAAACAGCGACGCCGTTTCGTGGTTCTGCGAAAACGTATGGCCCAAAGTGCATGAAAAATACGCTGACGCCGAATTCCAGATAGTCGGTAAAAGTCCGACAAAGGAAGTTCTGGCACTGGCAGAAATGCCAGGAGTCAACGTGGTTGGCCCTGTTCCGGACGTTCGTCCCTGGCTGCATCAATCCAGCTGTGTTGTCGTGCCACTGCGGATTGCTCGCGGCGTTCAAAACAAAGTGTTGGAAGCGATGGCTTGTGGTCGTCCGATTGTATGTTCGCCGGAACCATTAAAGGGGCTGGCGGTAGAACCCGGACTACAGCTATTGAGAGCCGACAGCATCGATCAGTGGGTAGACCACATCAGTCGCGTGTTTGAAGACAGGTTTCGAGCCGAAGAACTGGGCATTGCCGCCAGCGCGTGGGTTCATTTGAATCATCGCTGGGAAAGCTGCCTGGAACCGCTTAACGATATTGTGAACACATCATTCTCCGAGCCGGAACGTGAGATCGGAGTTGGTAAATGAAGGGGCTAATCTTCACCTACCTGATTACAGCGTTCGGTGTCAGTTCATCATTATTCAGACCATATTATGGCTTTTTGGTGTATGTGGCTTTGGCGATGTTGCGTCCTGAATCCTTGTGGGGACATGCAATTCAGGGAGGGCGATTCAGTCTGGCAGTAGCCGCCGCGATGCTGGTTGGCTGGGGCTTAAGAGGTTTTGGCAACTGGGACATGGGAAAAGCAAAGCCCGTCGTCTTTTTGTTTGTAGGCTTCTGGATGTGGTGTGTCGTGCTGGCGTGCTTTGCAAGCAGTCCGCCGCATGCATGGGCGTACGTTGAAGGCATGTCAAAAATCATGTTGCCATTCCTGGTTGGCATAACCACCTGTAAGTCAGTGGGTGATTTGAAGGCACTGGCATGGGTGATCGTGATTTGCCTGGGGTATGTCGCGTTTGAAATGAACATGCACTACTTTGGCGGGTACAACTATCTGTATTTTAACGGCTTCGGTGGCAACGATAACAACGGTGCAGCACTTGGTTTTGTGATAGCACTGGGAGTCAGCTTTTTTCTGTTCTTGAACACCACGTCCTTAGTTCAAAAAGGCATCGTTGGCTTTTTGATGGCGATGATTCTGCATGCGATTCTGTTTTCGTTTTCTCGGGGGGCCATGCTCTCGACCGGAATCGGTATGACGGTTTCATTCTTCCTTATCAAGAAGTCTCCATCGCACTATCTACTGTTTGCCGCTGCCGTTCTGGCCGGAGTGGTCCTTGCCGGACCACAGGTTCGGGAACGATTTCTGGACACATTTTCTGACGGTCGAGGACGCTATGAAGCATCCGCTCAAAGTCGACTGGACATGTGGGCTGACTGTTGGATCGTTTTTAAGGAGAATCTTTTTCTGGGGTGTGGCCCAAATCACTGGCCAATCAGAGCGAAAGAATTTGGCTGGACCAACGTACTTGAAGCTCACAGTCTGTGGATTCAAACGGCGACTGAAACTGGACTTCCCGGCATATTGATGCTCGCCGGATTCTATTTAGCCGCGATCTGGCGTTGCTGGATGATGCTGATTCGGATCCCCGATCGAGCACCTCCCTGGTTCGCTGATGGATGCCGCCTGACAATTGCCTCCCTGTGTTCGTTTGGTGTCGCGGCACAGTTTCTAAGTCTGGAACTCCTGGAAGCTCCCTACTATGTGGCACTATTCGGTGCAGCAACTCTAAGTGTCTACGGGAAGATGGAGCTGGAATTTGCCTCCGAACCAGAGTCAATAGAGGACTGGCGAGACGAGCCGGTGATGGTTTCTGAACTCTACGGCATGCGCGAACTTCAGATAATGAACTGATCATAACAAGGCCATGGCCCTTGCCACGCTGGCTGTGAAACGTGTTGCAGGATCAAGATCCTTGATCACCGGTTCACTGCTATTGGTTGCCATGGTGAAAAGAAGCGCAGCTTGTGCGCACGAATTTGTATTTTACTTAAACAGTCTGTGCTGACTGGCATTTTGAAAGCAGATGAAATGATTCAAGTTGTTGACGACATGACAGCCATGCGTGAGGACTGGAAAATCGAAGTGACTCGACGATATCAACAGGGAGAATGTCGCAGTCCGATTTTTCGCGACGTGATTCAGGAATCGATTCGTCAACACGGTGATCGCGTTCTGGATATTGGTTGTGGTCACGGCTTTGATGACAATGCAGAGATGCAACAGTCCATTGCCAGCCTCGCGAGCCACTTTGTTGGCATTGAACCTGATCCGGAGATTCAAATCCCGGAATACTTTAATGAAGTACACCATTCTGTTCTGGAACCCGCTCCGCTGAGAAAACATTCCATTGATGTGGCCTATTCCGTGTTCGTTCTTGAGCACATTAAAGACGCAGATCTTTTCTGGCAGAAGATCGATGACGTGCTGGCTCCGGGTGGGGTGTTCTGGGGATTTACGGTCGATGGTCGCCACCCGTTTCGCATGGCCAGTGATGCGATGGAGTCTATTGGAGTGAAGGACTTCTATCTTAACCGCATTCAGGGGCGTCGAGGCGAAGAGCGTTATGAAAACTACCCGACCTGGTATCGCGCAAACACGCCTCGTTCCATCGGCAAGTTCACCGACCGGTTCGCAACAACCAGTTATCTTAGCCTGCATCGTCCGGGACAGCTGGACTATTATTTTCCGCAAATTGTACGACCGATGACACGAACGTGCGAATGGCTGATGATGAAGGCACGATGCCCCGGATCAGTGCTGGTTGTGCGAGCCGAAAAACACAAATAGGATAGATTCTTACTGAAAATGATGGTCGCACGCTGCGTGCATGTTGGTGGGAGCGGCTCGGCGATTCTAGCGTTCTATGTCTTGCAGGCAACCACGCCACTGGGTCAAGGGCGAAGCCCGTGTTAGGTGGAATATTGGCACGCGAAGCTCAACTTGTTCCGTCTGGGTGGCACGGAGTGGACTGAGCTTGCGAAGGAAACCGCGAGGGGGCTTGTACCGCGCCCCAATCCAGGCGACTCGTATAGTTCCCGTTTCAAGAACTCAATCTTAATGTAGTGGATCTTCTTAAAGATCCAGCGACACGGAGATCTTTAACAAGATCCACTACTGCAGATACGAATTTTTAGCGGTGACGCAGCACTGGTCGCAAACAACGAAGCGAAGATGACTTTGAGTCGAACGAACTGATTCTGAAATGCATAAACCAGCTTACATCGTGATGGTACTTGCCGCTCTGGTTATGGGCGGGCGGATGTTCTTCGACTTGTCGAAGGAAATGCGGGGCTCGGAAAACGTTGTTGCTGTATTAAACCCTGCGGCGTCAAACCCAGTTGGTGGCCAAACGGATGCGACCACAGAACCTGAAACACCAGACCAAAATACAGATGAAGAGCTGCTGAAACGGATCGACGAAATCCTGAACCCGCAGCGAAATTCTTCAACAGATCTTCAGAAGGACACTCAACTGTTGGCGTCTGCTGTCAATCCAGACAGATCTGATGCCGTTGTTCCAGCAGCAGAAACTGTTGAACAACCGCTGCCTGCGAAAAGCACGAAGAAGTCTGCTGACCCAATTCGTCAGCAGACACCCTTACATGCGGACATGCTGACGCCTGGCAACTTCGTCTATATGGGCGGATTCCGTCCCGAATTTGGCGACGGACTGGCTTCTCGGTTTGGTCTGGGTGGCTGGGCAATCGCCTTCCGTCCGGACGGTGATCCCAACGGGAAAGACGACGGATTTCCGGGGTCCATCTACATGGTTGGACATCGTCACGAACAGCTTGTCGCCGAAATCAATATTCCCAAACCGTTTGTTTCGCTTAGCAAGAATATTAACGATCTTCCCGAAGCCAAAATACTGCAACCGTTTGCCGACATCACCGGCGGGTTACGAACTCGCATGACGAATGGTTCTTCAGAACCGTTTGAAATTGGTGGCATGTTTGTCGCAGGCAACCGTCTGCAATGGACAATGTACAAGTACTACAACGTCGAACAGATTGATTATTTGTCGCACGGATTGTCGTCACTGGACCTATCCAGTCGCGCTGTTCGAGGTATGTGGCACCTGGGACCGCAGAACAGCAACAACCCGGCATGGCACAGCTATAAACATGCAGGATACATCTGCGACGTTCCTCAAGACCTGGCCGACAAATATCTGGGCGGACGCAACCTGATGTCTGGTTTGCAAATCAGCACCGGACGGCAAACTTCCAGTCAGGGGCCAGCCTTGTTCGCTTACAAAATTGACGATGAAAACCTGCCTGCCGGAAGCAGCCTGGACGCGATACCGTTGTTGTGGTATCCCATGAATGCAGAAATGGCGGGCCACCACCCAACTGACAGCTGGCAAGGTGCCGCCTGGCTGACAGCGGGAAACAAGCAGGCCATTATTGTTGTTGGAAGAAAAGGGCTTGGCCCGGTTCATTATGGCGAGTCGCGGCCTGGTGAATGCTACCAGTACAAGGGCTATCACGCTTCGGCCTATGAAACACAAATGCTGTTCTATCGCCCGGAAGATGTTCTGGCTGGCGCTAGAAACCACGTGCCGGACACTCCCACCGCCTATCGCTGGGACGCAAACACTCCGGGAGGAAACCTGGATCGTTTTACGTTTCAGACTTGCCGCAAAGATATCGGCGGCATGGCGTTGGATAGAACCAATAACCTGCTGTACATCGTCGAAGTGAATGCAGGTCTGAGCGACGCCAACGAGTGGGAAGAAATTCCCGTGATCCACGTGCTGAAAGTGGTTCCATAACAAGGGCTTCGTTCAACGCCTTTGTTGCAAACTCAGGACAAAAGCAATCTTCCAGCGCATTTGACTTGCGGCTGACTGGAAACGTGCATGGCAGCGGAAGTTTGGCGACGTGGCTTTGAATTCTGTGACGCATGCTTCTGGAAATTCACCTTAGATTGGCGGGTGAAGTCGCCGTTTTTCAATTTCCATTTTGTGTTGTCTGTTCAAGTCTCAATTTTAAGTCACCTCCATGAAGATCTCAGAGAACATACTGTTTGCGATTGCCAGCCGAATGTACCGCAGCAGCCTGGGCCAGTCTGAAGAAATGGCTCAGGCACTGGCGGATGATGACAGCTATGCCGGCTATCGGCGAGAGTGCCTGAACAAAGTACTGGAAGCCGCTCATCGTCACGGCGTGGAATTCAAAGGCAAAGATGTTTTGGACCTGGGCTGCTATGACGGTGCGATCAGTTCAGGATATCTGGAGGCAGGTGCAGCCCGCGTTTACGGTGTTGATATCGACGCGCCTGCCGTAAAGACGGCTCAATCGCGGTTCACCGACCCGAGGCTGGATTTTAGAGTCAGCGGTGTGACTGGGCTGCCTTTGGACGACCAAAGTGTCGATACAATCTTTTGCTATGACGTTTTCGAACACGTCGAAAATCCGGCTCCGATTCTGGAGGAATGTCACCGAGTGCTGCGACCGGGTGGCAAAATGCTGATTGGCACCTGGGGTTGGTACCACCCGTTTGCTCCACATTTGTGGTCAACCATGCCCGTACCGTGGGCGCATGTGCTGTTTTCTGAAAAGACAGTTCTGCAAACCTGTCGTCGAGTCTACCATTCTGACTGGTACGTGCCGAACATGCACGACTTTGATGAAACCGGTACTCGCAAAGCAGACAAATACACTCACGAAAGCATTCCCACGGACTATCTGAACAAGTACCTGATTTCAGACTTTCAAAAGGTGTTTGAAGAGTCCAGCCTTGATTTCAAAATCAACCCGGAACGCTTCAGTTCCAAATGGGCCGCCTGGACAACTCCACTGCTGAAAGTGCCGTTTTTGAAGGAATTCTTCACGGCTTATATCTGGGTCGTTCTGGAACGTCCGGTTGGGGCCAAAAGGAGAAAACCAGCGAAGCAGAAACGCCAGTTGGTCTCTGCATAGCCGGCGCTATGGCTCTTTAGTGTATCGCCGGCTTGTTCCCCCCCCACATGGCCCACGACCTCGTGTTGTGGGCTTTTCAGGCCTATGCACCAGGCGTCCTGACCGGCATCAACGCTGCCACGGCATGCGGTTGCTTCATTCCTTCTGCTTACGAAGGTTTTACGACGCTGCGATCCGGGATGTGCTGCGGGCCAACGATGTGAACGTTGGGGCCAATCACGCAGTCGGCTCCAATGGTGACTTCACCTTCGATGACTGTTCCGGGTTTGACGACGGTGTCTCCACCGATGGTTACACCAAAGTCGATGCTTGTCTGCACAGGATCAACAATCGTCACACCGCTTAGCATCAGACCTGTCAGAACTTCTGCCTGAATGTGAGCTCTGACTTCTGCCAGTTGCAGGCGGTTGTTGACGCCAATAGCTTCCTGAATCGTCAGGCTGCAACTGGCGGCGACATTGTGGCCTTCGTCCATCAGAATTCTGGGGCAGTCGGTCAGGTAGTATTCGGACTGCACATTGTTGGGTTTCAGCTTTCGCAAAGAATTTAGCAGCAGCGGTGCGCTGAAGGCGTAGCAACCCGTATTGATTTCTGTGATTTGACGCTGAGCGTCCGTCGCATCTTTGTGCTCAACAATGCATTCAAACTTTCCGGCGGCATCCCGGACGACTCGCCCCAGCCCGTCGTTGTTGACGGTGTCGGCCGTGCCGATCACGCACGCTGCGTTTTGAACAGCCTGGTCGTCCAGCAGAGCTTTCAATGACGAACCCTGTAACAGGGGAGTGTCGCCAGCCAGAATCAGAACCGATCCATCGTGACCTTCCAGTTCTGATTCCGCCATCATCACAGCGTGACCGGTGCCGTTTTGTTCAACCTGTTCTGCAAACACGACATCTTCGTGGTGTGCCAGTGCTTTTCGCACAAGATCTGCCTTGTGGCCGACAATCACCACGATTTTTTCGCAACCGGCCTGTCTCGCAGCGTCCAGAACATATTCGATCATCAACCTTCCGCAGACTGGGTGCAGCACTTTGGGAGTTTCTGATTTCATTCGAGTGCTCTTGCCGGCAGCAAGAATCACAGCAACAGGAGCTGACATGTATTAAGCCTGTAGAAGGGGATTTTGGTTGTTCAGGAAAATGTCTGGTTGATGCAGTGGGGCTGTATTTTGCATGCGACCTGACTGGACAGCGACAAGCCTGAATTAGCCGCAGGGCGCTAACCCCGGTTTTCTTTCCGTGATCTGCACAAACCGGGGCTAATGCCCGGCGGCTGATGTGGCTAACGGAAATACTGACGTTTCATTTAACCTGGCGGTGTCCAACTAAATCTAGCCGCTTAACACCGGGGTTTCGCTCGTACCTCGCTCCAGTCCCAGGTGGTGTGAAAAGGTGCCCCTGCGATATCTGTAAATAGATCCACAACTTCAAGTTGACTGTGAATCCGAAAGTGAGCAACTCCGATCTTTCGATACACAACGTTCGCCAAAGCCTTAGAGCCTCAACTAAAACAATACGAGCATGACGCACACATTTTTTGTCGTAGCATCAACGTCGCGACTCGGCGATTCGAACGTCCCACGCTATTCGGCCCGCCACGCCACCGGGGCAGGGGCGAAGCCCTTGTTAGTATTTCCAGCCGATGCGGCCGATGAAGCCTGTCATGGGGGAGAAGTCTGCGTTGGCGGCGTTGCCAAAGTTTACGTTGCGATCGAAGACCCAGCCGCCTTCTGTGAACCAGGTGTAGGTGCCGGCATCCATGCGAAAGCCCAGCAGGATTCGATAATCTTCCAGTTCCACCTGATCGCGTCCACCGCCGGAAGTTCCAACTTCGTAAGCTTCAACATGGTATTCGGCTCTGGCATACATCCATTTGGCCCAAGGGCCTTCGTTGCCCAGAAACAGACTTACAGAAGATTCCGGGTACATCAGTCGCCATTCCCAGAAGTCGTCTCGATAAAGCAGACCTACGTGAGGAATGATTCGATCTTTCACGCGATCCCAATATTCAATTCCCAGCACCATCGACCAGGACTGATCAAGCTGGAAGACGAACATTCCGCGAGCATCCAACTGAAACGCTCCTGAGCCAAGGCTGTGTTCGAAGTCGGAATTGATCGAAGGCGTAATTCCCAGAATCGTATTGATGGGGCCGTTGCTGGCTGTTTCCAAGGCAAAATCAGAACCATAACGAAAGGCTTTGCCCGGAAGTCCGGCTCCTGTATCGGGGCCATCCCATCCGCGATAACGAAACTGATTGGTCCATGTCATCATCCAGCCGGGAATAAAGGCACCGGTATAGCCAAGGTCGTAGTCGATGCCGAATTGTTCGAATTTCCCCTGTGCTCCGCCCTGGGTTCCCGTGAAGGGAATGAATTCAATGTCAAAGTCGTTGTGCCATCCCATTCGAAACGGCTGTGGACCGTTGACTCCCGGAACCGTAAAGCCGCCGTTTGCAGCTGGAGCAGCTCCGTAGGGTGAATACGGGGCATATGGTTGAGCGGGATATCCGCCGGGTGAAGTTACAAACGGGTCGGCGCCGAGCGGTGGAGAAAACGCGTTCCAGCTGGAAGCGTCAGGAGCCACGGGTGGCGTATAGCTTCCAGGATATCCGCCACCGTAGGAAGGAGGCGTCTGAAACGTTGAATCCTGAACTGGCATCGCAGCAGAATACGGTGTTACCGAAATCGGTCCTAAGCCGCCGGGAATTCCGCTGGCACCGGGAGGCAAAGGTACGCTGTCTTCTGATTGAGCTCGAAAGACGGTTTCGACAGAGCTGACCGGGCGAAACATCGACGGAGTGCGTGCGCCGGCTGGCGAGTCATACAAATGAGCGGCACCAGGCGATCCGAACAAACCGCCGCCAACTGCAGAGTCGGCGCAGAGTGTAGAAATCGCGATAAAAAGGCACAGGTGAAGTGATCTCACGTGGGCAGCCTTTGGAAATGTCATTTGGGAAGGGTAACTGCGAAGCAGCAGTTAATTTGAATCAAACACGCAGAAGGTGGCCCGCAGAATGTTTGAGACGAGCGAGAACAACGGGAAGCCAACATTAATTAACCGAGTCTGTGAATAAGACGACGGAGTGGTTTCTGGTTGAAACCGAAATTCAACTAAGGCGAGCTTCATCAAAATTCTTACCCGAAAACGACGCATGCTGGTTGCGAGCATCTTTTCCTGAGCGACCACGGAGCAGTTCGAGCGGCTGCTTGAACTTGTTCGGGGCCTCCCGCTTTAGGCAAGAACGATAGATTTTCAGGAATCCCGAATTTACGTCAACACCAAGTCTGCGATGGTAGGCAGACTTGGCCGATTTGGCAGGTAAATCGGAACTTGAAGAAGGGACGCTCCGGCAGTTCCTGCCTGTTTTCGAAGACGTCGCAGACAACATGGGGCTTTCACGCCACTAAGCCGCAGGCTTCAGGCAGCATCCCGCTGTCCGCTTAGGAGCACTTCGGAAACCCCCTGTTTAATCCGAGGTCTTAAATCAGCTGACCGCAGCCCGACCTGTAATCACGGGGGAAACGGCTGGAGGCGAACGTGCGAAGGACGCACGGCAACGATTTCAGGATGGTTGAAATCTGTGAACAATCAGTGTTTCATCTGTGGCCAAACGCTGATGATGGCCATCGGCCCGAATGCTGCCAATTTTCGAACTTGTATTCACGCGGCGGCTGGAATGAAGTCAGCCACTGATGAAATACAAATTTGCACAGATTGCCTGCAATCACGGGTGAAACGGCTGGAGTCGACGTGCGGAAGAAGTGCGGAATGAATTCGGGAGTGTTGCTTAGTTGCCGTCGTTGATGTACGAACCGTCTCGCAATGCGAAGCCGCCAGTGGGGATTTTGTCAATCATTTCCGGAAGCAACGAGGTGCGAGCATTCAGGCCTGCAGAATAAGGGGTTTCAATGTGCAGATCCGAACTTTGATGAAAGATGCCCGGCAGAAAGCGTCCGGCTTCGTGAGCAAGATAGCAGCCATATTGGTTGGGGGCTGAGTCAATTCGCTCAATGCGCCCCAACATTACAGGTGCGGAATATTCTGACATAGAAATGCAAATGCCGAATTCCTGCCCCAGCTTCAAGTTTGCGGCGCACGAAATTTTGATGCCACTCAAAGCGTAATTCAGAATTCTCATTCGCTGGCGAGTTGCGAATTCAGAACTTTGCAGCCACGCCGACCAGTTGCATGGATACCGAAGATTGTCGCGGAGCTCCCACCAGGACTTCGACAGCATACTTTCGGGGATCGGTGAATTCAGGTACACGCCCAGTTCCCAGCCGGAATTCGACGGTCGGCACCAATGCACGACTCCTCGGTTCGGAACAGTTCCGGATACGAAATCCAGGTACATAATCAGGGCGATCGGTGTACCGAACTTCAGAGGCCGATCCGTGTTCAAACGGACGTCGCCGCGAGAGATCTCGGAGATGTTCAGAGGCAACGGCACGCCAGATTCCAGGCACCCGCACATCTGGATGCCTCCAGTACGCGGAATGTCCCCTAGGGGAATAGAGGATTGACTTTTCCTGTAAGTCACAAGAAGCACCTACTGAATTTGCCGACGCAAAACACCCATGCGGCTTGGGGGCGAAACAAGTTGCAGAGCAAGCCGGACCAGTTGGGTGATCGATTGCAGTGGTTGTGGCTGAACCGCCCCAGGGCGGAAAATCAGGGTAGGCGGGAAACTGGCGTCGTTTATTCGGGCTGTGAGGAATTTGCGGAATGTTTCCCTAATGCCAGGTCAGGTTCACATCCAACCCGTTGGATAAGCCTTCAAAACCGCTGAAAATCGGCAAAGCTCTTATCACTTCGTTCGTGACGGTAGGAGTTTTCCCACCAAACTGCCATCAATCGGCATTTGACGCTGGTTTTCCCGCAAGGATAGAATTCCGGCGGCATTTGAAAAGACGATCTTACGTCGTAACAAATGAACCTATATGCTGTGATACACAACAATTTTCAGTTTTTTCGCTGGATTTTGGGGTGTTTGGTTAGGGGAGAATCAACGTCTCGTTCCTAACGGGATCGTGCGCTTCTGCAGAACCAATCTGCGGCGCAGCAACCGTGAGGGCTGTAAAGCCTTCACAGTAAACAGTTTACATCAATTCTTCCAGACGTTTTTTGATACATATCAGAGTCCTTTGCTGACGCCGGGTGTCCTTTCAACATATTTGGAAGTGCCACAGCGGTTTAAGTAGACTCTTTGTAGGACGCAATGATGCTGATTTCTTCGTGGCTTAAGTCGTTCCAAAAAAATCTTCAGACACGTCCCCGCCGCATCGTTCGGCGATCATCCAGCCAGGCGTCGCGCCAGGCTGAACATCTGGAAACTCGCTCCCTGCTGACCGCTCCAACCCTTGTTGGTGTCCGTCCCAACATCGGTGACTTTCTGGATCCTGGCGAAGTTCGCGACGTCGCTCCCAAAGAGCTGACTCTGCAATTTAACCCCGGTCAGATAATCGATGCCAGCAACAATCGCTTGTTCAGTAACTCGCCGATTATCGTCGAACGATCTGGAAACGACGGCACGTTCGGCGACGGCAACGAAGTTCCGGTAACGCTCGGCTTCGTCGGAATTGGCGACACAGTTGAAGAGGTGGTTCTTCGTTTCGCAGAAAATCTGCCGGACGATACCTATCGAATCACAATCCGTGGCACTGGCGGGAATCCGCTTCAAAACACTGCCGGCGAAGCCTACGCCGACGGAGCTGACGGTACGTTCACCTTCGGCCTGAACCTGGGTGCTCAGGTGCGAGCCGTTGTTCCACAACCCATTGTTCGTGGTCCAGGCGGGGCTCTTACGCAGAATCGCCGACAGATTGTTGTTTATTTCAACAACGACCGGCTGAACGTAGCGTCCGCGCAGACTGCTGCGTTTTATCAGTTGATTTACACAAACGACACCGTCGAAAACACGGACGATGCGGGCAGCTTCTATCTTCCGACTAACGTCAGTTACGACCCGGTCGCGAATACCTCAACGCTGACATACGCGCAGGATCTCGAAGTTCTCAATCCAGGCGGAGCGGGC
The DNA here is from genome assembly GCA_937916515.1 of uncultured Planctomycetaceae bacterium. Taxonomy (GTDB): domain Bacteria; phylum Planctomycetota; class Planctomycetia; order Planctomycetales; family Planctomycetaceae; genus Fuerstiella. The sequence continues at coordinate 59,678 of CALFSX010000151.1, forward strand.
ACGTTTCGTTTGCGGATTGGGTCGAACGAGTCGATCCCACTTCCACCGACAAGTCAGACCTTTGTTGAAACCTTCGTCAGTGACTTTGGCACTGCGGGAAGCGCGACTCTGACACTTGAGCCGATCGTGACTATTGACGGCAACCCGATCGACGTCAACTTTTCGACGGCGGCACTTGGAGCTGGCGGCGTACCGTCAGTCAGTGTCGCCGGACGACAGATCGACATCGTCCTGAACACCGATGGTGGAACGACCGCTGGTCAGCTGCTTTGGGCCATCAATCTGCATCCTGAAGCCAGTGACCTGGTCCGCGCCACGATTGCTGGCGACCTTGTGACGAATTTTGCGGCGACGGCAACTGCTTCGTCGTTTTCTTTCATGGATCCGGGTTCTTCGTTTGATAACAACACCGATCTGGGAGTGCTGACATCTCAAAGTCAGGTTTTGACCGGGCAAATCCGTTCTGTCGACTATCCGTTTGACTTTCCGGGCAACACCGATGAGATAGGTCACCGTGATATCGACGTCTCAGAAGAGTCTCACATTGAGGTTGCACCAGATTCGAATCCGCAGATTTCAACGCTGTTCTACAACTTTCAAAGAAACTACGGCTTTTCTCCTCAGGGAGCACAGCTTTCGAACCTGATTACAGAAAACCAAAAGCAGCGTGCTCGGGAAGTGTTTGAACTGTACAGCCACTATCTGGGCGTTCAGTTCGTGGAAACTGATAACCTTGGTTTCACGATCGTGACAGGCGACCTTCGCGCGATCGACCCGAACATCCTGACAGGTGCCGGCGGTGTGACGGCACAGTCAAGCCGAGCCTTAAACCTGGCGATTATGGATAACGCCGAAGGCGCGGCATGGGACGACAGTCGTGGCGGTTCGTGGTTTAGTTCAGCGTTTCACGAAATTGGCCACCTTCTGGGATTGGGGCATGCCTACGATTTGCCGGACCTAACAGTTTCCGGCGCGTTTGAAGGACCTGTCGTTGAGACGACAACCGCTGAGCCGGACTTCCCCGGTGATGCTGATATTGTTCACGGTCAACTGCTTTACCGACCTGAAAATCGTGACATCGACCTGTATCGATTCGAAGTTGCCGCAACCGGTTTGTTCAGTGCTGAGACTGTTGCTGAGCGACTTGCGGATGCCAGTCTCCTGGATACAACCATGCGGTTGTTCCGAGAAAAGTTGGATGGCACTCGTGAGCTGGTTTCTCAGAATGACGATTACTTCAGCGAAGATTCGTTGATTTCTTTGACTCTGACTCCAGGCGTTTACTTCCTGGGAGTCAGTGCCAGCGGTAACGACGCATACAATCCGGAGATTGCGGACTCTGGAATGAACGGCACGACTCAGGGTGAGTACCGTCTGCAGATCAGCTTCCGCCCAGACGCAAGCTCGACAATTCTGGATGCGACCGGTGTGCCGCTTGACGGTGACCTTGACGGTCTGGCGGGTGGCGAATTCAATTTTTGGTTCCGCGCTGCGACTCCAGCGAACACTCATTATGTAGACCGCATCGCGCCAAACGGGGGGACAGGTACACTGGCTTCTCCGTTTAATGAGATCGATCTGGCTTTGGCTGCCGCTTCGCCCGGCGACATTGTACGTATCGTTGGTAACGCTGGTGCTGACGGCGACGCTTCCGAACTGGCAGACAACGTTGCCTATCAAATCGGGTTGGATGATTCCGGCAATGCTTTGCGAGACGGCGGGTCGTTTGAGATTCCTCAGGACGTGGTCGTAATGATCGACGGGGGAGCTTTACTGAAGTTTCAGGACACCTTTATCGTCGCCGGCAGCACGTCGTCAACCGTTGACCGAAGCGGTGCGAGCGTGCAGCTGCTTGGGACTCCGGAGAACGATGTTGTACTGACTTCGTGGCGTGACGAGACGGTTGGTCAGGATACGACTCCAACGCCAACGAGCCCCAATCAGGGTAACTGGGGCGGTGTTGTATTTCGTCGCGACGTGGACAACGACGAAAATCGTCTGAACTACGAACGTCTCGGAATCTTCATGGACTATATTGCCTTCGCCAATATCAGTTACGGCGGTGGCAAACTGCAAATCGATTCCGTTGAGCAGGTCATCAATCCCGTGACTCTGTTTGAGTCGCGACCTGGAATCTACAACAACTTTATTACCTTGAGCGAAGACTCAGCGATTTCTGCGGATCCTGACAGCTTTGAGGAAACGACATTCGTAACTCCGTTCTACCAAAACGTAGCGTTTACTCCTGACTACAGCCGCATCGGGCCCGACATTTATGGCAACACGCTGATCGATAACTCGACAAACGGTTTGTTCGTTCGCATTCAAACTGCACCTGGCAATCCTACAAGCAAATTGACGGTTACTGGTCGTTTCGACGACAAAGACATCGTTCACGTGATTGCGGAAAACCTTGAAATTCAGGGGACTCCCGGCGGTCCGTTTCTTGAATTGGCCGCTCCTCCAGTTGTGTTGGTCACACTTAACGCCAGCGCAGGTGGTACGCTTGGCAATGGTGATTACAATTATCGAGTTGTGTTTGTCGATTCGTCCGGAAACACAAGCCCACCGTCGGAAGTGACAAGAAGTGTCACATTGGCTGGAGCCAATGGCAGCGTGACTCTTGGGAATTTGCCACCTGCATCTGCTCCTTATAACGGACGTTTGTTGTACCGATCTCAGGATACAGGCACTGGTCCTTACGAGTTGGTTGCGATCCTGAACGCATCGTCAACATCATACTTCGATGACGGTACGACTTTGACCGGCATTCTGGACGAAACACTGGTCGGGCGTAATCGTGCTCGTCTTGATGCAAGTCTTGTTATTGACCCCAATGTGATCGTAAAGCTTGAATCTGCTCGCATTGAAGTGGGTCTTGGCGCGCAGATTATTGCCGAAGGTAGCGCAGGGCAGGAAATCGTATTTACGTCGCGTCTTGACGACAGGTTCGGGGCTGGCGGCACGTTCGACACAAACAACGATGACAAGGTCAATAACGAAGCCGTTCCTGGTGCGGGCAATTGGGGTGGTTTCTATCTGTCGCCTGTAGCAGCAGCCAGCTTCGACAATGTTCTTATCACATTCGGCGGTGGGATTATCCCAACGAACGGTGACTTTGCAGCGTTCAACGTGATCGAAGCTCATCAGGCTGATCTGCGTGTCACCAACAGCGTACTGGAAGAAAATGCGGATGGCACCGGAGGCTCAGCGCCAGCCGAGCGATTCGGTCGTTCGGCCAATGCAGCGGCCACGATTTTTGCCCGAGGAACTCAACCGATTCTGATTGGGAACACGGTACGTAACAACGCTGGACCGTTCGTTTCTATTAACGTAAATGCACTGAACTCGACATATGTTGCCGATACTGGGCGGTCACGTGGAGGGGCTGATCTGTTCGGTGGTTACGAAGATAACCAGGGGCCATTGATCGATGGGAATCTGTTGGGTGGAAACGGCATTAACGGGATGGTTGTCCGTGGCGAAGTCCTAACGACTCAAAGCGTCTGGGACGACACCGACATTGTTCACGTGTTGTTTGACGAAGTGATTGACCCGAACTTCCACACCTACGGCGGCATTCGCCTGAACAGTGATTCTGACGCAAGTCTTGTCGTGAAACTACAAGGCGATGACGCGGGCTTTACTGCTGGAGGCAAGCCTCTGGATATCGACGATCGAATCGGCGGAACATTGCAGGTTGTTGGGCAACCTTTTTTCCCGGTGATTCTGACATCATTCAGCGACGACACCGTGGGTGCAGGTTTTGACCTTGCTGGACTTCCATTGACCGACACAAACGGTGATGGAGCAAGTACTGGGGTTGTCGGCGACTGGCGAAGCCTTGAAATCACTCAGTACGCAAACGATCGCAACGTTGGAGTCTACAACGAAAACGAAGTTACAGCGGCAATCGGCGCTGGTACAAACTCGACCGCGCGTGACGCTGAGTTCATTGGTGACCTTGGCAAGTATAATCTGCGAACCACCAATCCCGATGGTACTCACACGATCCAGAACACTGCGGATAACAACCTGCGTCTGGGATTCGAAATCAATGGATCCATCAACAGCCCTGGCGACGTCGACGTATACAGCTTCACCGGAGTCGCCGGTTCGGAAGTCTGGATCGACATTGATCGCTCGACGATGTCGTTGGACACCGTCGTTGAACTGATCACATCGTCGGGAACAATTCTGGCACTGTCGGACAACTCTTACGCAGAATCGCAGGGACAGTATCCTGTCTTCGCACGAACCGCCAGCAGCATCAGAGCAAACAGTCTTAACAAGTCACAGTACATCAGCGACGACTTATACGGCACTAACCCTCGCGACGCCGGCATGCGAGTTATCCTGCCCGGCGTATTTGGCGGTACCGGTACGTACCAAATTCGAGTACGTTCCAGCAACATTGACTCACTGGACCCATCGGCCAATCGAGCTGACCTGCTTGATCCAGCAAAGGTTTTCAACGGAATCACGTTCGGTAGCTACCAGTTGCAGATTCGCCTGCAGGAAACAGACGAAGTACCGGGGTCATCGATCGTGTTTGCGGACATTCGTTTCGCAACAAACGGTATCGAAATTTACGGTCAACCATCTCATTCGCCGCTATCGGGCGAGTACGGTGAATCTACGACCGGCAACAACAACTCGGCGGGTGCTGCAGAAAACGTTGGCAACATCCTGAACACGGATACAGCATCTGTTGCCATTGCAGGCACAATCTCGGCTCCAACCGACGTTGACTGGTACCGATTCAATGTGTCTTTCGATGATATTCAGGATATTCCGGGGCACACGGATCCGAACCGCTACGCATCTGTGGTGTTCGACGTGGACTACGCTGACGGTGCGTCGCGAGGAAATCTTCAGGCTCATGTGTTTGATGGTGCCGGCCGGCTCATCCTGACGGCCACGGATTCAAACGTGTCTGATGACCGATCGGGCCCGCTGGAAGGTGCTGACGCAGACGATCTGTCGCGAGGAAGTTTTGGAAATCTGGACCCTTTCATTGGTCCCTTCGAGTTGCCGGAAGGTGACTACTTCCTTGTGATTTCTTCGAATGGCACCATTCCGTCAGTCCTCGATCAGACCACGTCAACAAACCCAACAAGCAATACGATTCGCCTTGAACCACTTACTTCGATAACGCGGATTGCAGACGAGACATTCTCGGGCGGCCAAGGCACAGCGACGCCTGCAATCTACGACCTTTACGACAACGAGCAGGGGCAGAATCTGACAGCGTTCCACCTTGGCGACGTTAATCTTTTTGTCAGCACGGGACGATTTGTTCGAATGGTGGACCCATTCACTGGAACTGTAGAGACAGTTTTGGGGGATGTGGGTCAGGCCGGTGTTCACGGCGATATCGCAATGCGTCCCGATGGTGACTTGTTTGCGTTTGAATTCGACGGAACCTCTGACGCAGCGTTAAACAGCTATATCCGAATTGACACAGGAACAGCAGCCTTCACCGGTGTTGGCGACGATGGTATTCAGACCTTTAACTTCGATGCCGGCGGTAATGTTGTTCAAACCAATGCCAGTTTGTTCACTGAGGCATTGACCTATCTGGGAACAGGTACAAACGACGGTCGTCTGGTGGCAACTCGACGAGGAGCCTACAACGGCACCTATCTGCCCGACCGCAACAACATCCTTTATGCATTCAACATTTCTTCTGGAGCAGCAGTTTCGAACGGCGGTGCAAGGACAGAAAACGCCAGGGCGGCCAACGGGGCGGGTACCGACGTGGTCGAGCTCGGACGAATTCCAGCTGCCGGTACTGTCACCGGATTGGCCAATCTGCCAACGGGCTTGTTTGCAGTTGACGATTTAGGCTTCCTGTACCGCATCAATCCAAACAACGGAGCTATTCTGGCGACTGTCAACGTTGGTCTTGGCGGTATTGCCTTCGAAGGGTTAGCTGCGGGGCCGAACGAAGTTGAAGGCGGAGCCTACGCCACAACCCTGTTTGGTATCGACAGCTTTGGTGAAGTTTTTGCGTTCAACACGCTGGGAATTCTTCAGCCGATCTTCACTGACGGACAGACGTCGATTCAAACTGGTATTGCCGGAGCCGTTGGTCTGGACTTTGGCACTCTTGATCGCAACCTGTGGGCAACCACCGGTAATCGAGGCCTCGATGTGGGCCATGGGACTCCTGCTTCGCCAGACGCCACTCGTGTTGATGTTCCGGGCGGGACAAGTTTGTACTTTGGTAACCAGCGAGGCGGCGCTGCCGCTGGAAACAAGAACAATCTGACCACTGCTCCGATTAATGACTATAACTTCCCGGGTGGAGCTCATGGTTCATTCGTGAGCAACCCGTTTAGCCTTGAAGACTACAGCTCTGCTGACAAGCCGGTTCTGTATTTCAATTACCTGCTGGAAACGGCAAGCAACGATTACATCCCCGGTGTTCGACCGATGACAGACTCTTTGCGAGCCTACGTCGGCGACGGAACTACGTGGAGCCTGCTGGCGACAAATAATTCGTTCCGTGACCTTGGAGCGTTGGACGATGAACAGGACTTCAGCCCAACGGGTGGCCCAACAGCGGCACCAACCACTCAGCTGTACCGTGACGTTCACGAACTGTACGACGAAGCTGGAACACCAGTCTGGCGACAGGCTCGCCTGGATCTCAGCTCGTTTGCTGGTCGGGACAATCTTCGACTGCGTTTTGAGTTCGCCACAGCCGGATCAGTCAACGTCGGCGACATCACAACAGTCGGCGAAGAACTGTACGCTCTTCCGGGCGACAAGTTACGCGACGGTCAGTCTTACATTCTGGAAGGCGTCAATCAGTTCGAATTCGACATGGGCCACACACTGGTTGTGCCAAGTGCGAAGTTGATTCTGGAACAGGAAACCTTCGAGATTCAGGGGACGCTGTTTGAGTTCGACAAAAACGGAGATGGTGCTCAGCTTAGCGGAATCGTGATCGCCATCAATGACGACATGAGCCCCGTTGAAATTGCCGTGTTGATGGAACGAGCAATCGACAACGCAGCAATTACGGATCTTAAAACCTACCGAGACGGCAATCGCATCAACCTGATGCTTGAGCCGCCAATGCTGCCGATTGATCCGAACGTAACTCTGGTTCAGAGTGCCGGTGCAGGGCTTCAGCTGGATGGTTCACCGGGCGTAACGCCTGGCACAACATCAGTTGTGATTCATTCTGGTATGTCCAGTGCCGATGTCGCTGAGGTAATCTCGCAGCGAATGGCGGACCACCTGCTTCCCGCTGGCGTTTATCGAGAAGCTGAACCAAATGATGCTCCGAACGTGTTCGCCTCGCAGAACCTCGAAAATGTTTCGTGGACACTGGAAGCCAATAACACGATCACCGATTCGACTGTGTTGCCGCACGTGTCAATTATTGGGACGTCCAGCCTGTTTACCGGAACTGACTTCTATCGCTTCGATGTGCCGGCGGATGGTTCTCGTGTGGTTGTTGACCTTGACGGAACAACACCTGGTTTCAACTCCATGATTCGAATCGTGGATGAGATGGGGAACATGTTGTTCGAGAACATCGTTGGCGGCAATCTTGACGTCGCCAGTAACACCATTCAGGACGCGTTTCTTGATGTGACTCTTGATGCAGGTACGTTCTTCGTGCAGGTCGGTGTACCGCCAAGTTTGGGTGGAGCCCTGCCAACAGCTCGATACACAATGCACTTGTCCGTGGAAGGCCACGCTGTTGACGCGGGGCCAGAACCGGCTGCTGCTTTGGTTGTTGACCGATCGATTATCAAGGGCAATGCAGACCTGATTCGCGTGATTGGACACTACGTCACAGATCAAGGTCCTTTGGGACTGACGACATCGCTGCCCGGCGACGGATTTGGAGGGTTCGGTGCCAGCCAGCCTTCACTGCGAGGCGTTGCCAACAATTTTGAAGGTGTCTACATCGATGACATCATCATCGGTCTTGCAGAACGCGGTGAGATGGTCACCGGTGCTCCAGCAAACACAAGCTTTGCGACAAATCAGGAAGTCAATGACCCATTCAATCTGAATCCGTATCAGGACATTCTGGAAGGTGCTTATGACGTTGAAATTCGCCGAGCATCAGATTACGCAGTTGGCAGCGGTGCTCCAAATGCAGCCTTCCGCACATTTGGCAGTAACGATCGTCTGACCAGCCAGCAAACTCTGTTTGTGGCTCCGGCATGGAACCTTCGAGACGGCCAGACCTTCACGCTTAGCGACGGTGTCGACACTGTTGTCTTTGAATACGAAGACATCAATGTTGGTGACGGAGTCGCCCAAGGGCACTTCGAAATCTCATTCGATCCGTATGCCCCGAGTGCAGACGGTGGTCTGGTTGGAGAATCAGCTTCTGTTATCGCTCGACGAATTCGAGACGCGATTAATTCTGGTTCGGTTCAGGGTATTCTGGACGTCAGTGCGTCTCTGGCAGACGGTGCCGCAGACGATTCAACATTCAGTGCCAGTAACCGCGTGAACATCTATGGCAATGCCGTCTTCACGCTAACCGATGGGCTGCAGAATCCCGGCACGTCCACCGCTCCGGAAGGCGTTTCAGGTTCGGTTGCCTTTATCGGCAACACAAACGGCAGCAGCACGCTGTTCTCGTTTAGCAACACGTCTGGATTGCTTGATCCTACGACAGGATTCGCAGAACGTATTGATACGATTGCCATTCAGTTGCCAACCGGTCAGAACTTCGACCCTAACCCGCTTATGGGCGGAACTGGTAACGGTCCAACAATCAATCCCGCTTCTGACTTCGATCCGCTGACGTTCACCACGCTGGACCTTCTGAATCCTCGAATCCCAGTCTTCACGTTCAACGGTGACTTTGACACGCTGACAATCGCGTTCAGTCCAAACCGTGGGCCGGGCTTCGACGAGAACGACCAGTTGATCTTCGGCCTGGACGTGGACTACTCGCCAGAACCGATCAATCTGATTGGCAGCGTTGTGGAAATCACGTTCAGCTCAGGACGCACCGTTCTGGCTGAGTTTGTTATCGATCCATCAAACGCGAGCATCGCCATTCTTCGTGATATTTCTGAGCCGACGGTAGTTCAGTTCAACGAAAGTTACGGCGACACCAACCGAACTCGCGATCAGGGTCAAATCCTGATTCACTCAAACGTAATTTCTGATTCGGAAGGATGGGGCATTCTGGCGGACGCTGGTACCCGATCCGGTGCACCTAACCCAACCGGTGCGGGCACACTTCCTCACGCGGGCCCAGTTCGAAACCTGCAGGAAATTAACTCTAACAGAACAGTACCTGGCGTCGTTATTGCCAATAACGTGCTGTCCATCAACGGAACAGGCGGAATTCTGTTTAGCGGCGACAACGCGGCTGGTGTTCTTGGAGCCGTTCCGTTTGGTCGCATCATTAACAACACGATTGTTGGCGACAACAGCGGCACTGGAATTCGAGTTGAGCAGAATGCCAGCCCGACTTTGTTGAACAACATCGTGGCCGACCTGACAACTGGCATTCTTGTGGATGGCACCTCACAGGCTCTTGGGACCGTCGTTGGGGCAACGTTGTACCGAGGCAATGCGACCAATGCCAACACCGGCATTATCGGCCTGGGGTCGTTCCCGATTCAGCTGTCCGCAACCGATCCACTGTTCGTGGATCAGGCCAACCGAAACTACTACCCCGCACCAAACTCCATGGCGATCGATAGTTCGCTGGACGGGCTTGGCGATCGAACATCAATGATCACAGTTCGCAATCCGCTTGGGATTGGCGTTTCACCGATTCTAAGTCCATCGCGAGACGTGTTCGGTCAGCTTCGAGGTGACGATCCGGATGTTGCAACTCCGGCCTCTCAGGGTGCCAACGTCTTCAAAGACCGCGGTGCGATCGACCGAGTTGACTTCTTCCAGCCAACTGCTGCACTAACCGATCCTCTGGATGGTGGTGTTGCGGATCTTGATCCAACGATCAATACCGCGTGGGTTAATCTTGCCGACCCTGTTCGACAGTTCGTCGTTTCTTTGAACGACGTGGGAATTGGTGTCGACGATTCTTCCGTAGATCTAACGGGAGCTCAGTTCAAGCTGTTCACAGACATCTCCGGAGCCTTCACTGAACTGATCGCTGACGTTGATTACAAGTTCGTCTACAACTCAACAACGAACGAAGCGATCTTCCGAGCAGTCACCGTGTTCCCATTCGAAGCACGGTATCGCATCGAAGTTAACAACAACAATGCAACGACCGACGGAATCGACGGCATTCGTGACCTTGCTGGCAACTACCTTGCTGCCAACGAAACCGATGGCACAACTAAGTTCCATATGCTGGTCACTGATGGCGTTAATGATCCACCGATCAATGTGGCACCGGCGTATGTGTCAATGCTGGAAGATGCGACTTTGGTATTCAGTACTGCGAATGGTCGACAGATTTCTGTGTCTGACGCGGACGTTCATCTGGGCAACAACCGTCTGCAGGTTACTCTGACGGTCAGCGAAGGAGTTCTCACTCTGGCTGGGGCCACCAGCGACACTTCCGGCGTCACCGGCCTGACGTTCTCCGTTGGAGACGGCTATAACGACACAACGATCACCTTTGAAGGCGACGTTGCAGACATCAACAATGCTCTGAATGGTCTGTCTTATCAGCCGCCGCAGGAATACTTCAACCTGCTGCCAACCGATACTCCACCAAGCTCCACTCCGGTCACAATTACAATGGTGACCAGCGACCTCGGCCAGTTTACCGGACCTCCGTCACCAACGGAAACAGACACCAGCGTTATTGAAATAGACGTTGTGTCCGTTAACGATCCTCCAACGTTTGACCCAATCAGCGATCCTCCAGCCGTCGATGAAGATTCGACTGCTCAAACCATCGTCGGCTTTGCTCAAAACGCTTCACCGGGGCCAGCCAACGAAAACTTCCAGACCGTCACGTTTGCAGTGGGTCCGGACATCACCGTGGCCAACACCGGAAACATTGCGTTTACGTCTGGGCCATCCGTGGATGCCAGCGGTACGCTGACCTATGAAGTGGCACCAAACACCAACGGAACGGCGACCTTCCTGCTGACCGCTGTCGACAGCGACGGAGCAACCAGCGCACCCCAGCAATTCACCATCACCGTTAACGCTATCAACGACGAACCAGTGTTCACACTGGCGACAACATCGGTCACCAGCGATGAAGATGAAGGTGCCGTTGGCCCGTTCAACCTTGTCGCAACGTCAGCCGCCGGTCCGGCAACAGCCACCGACGAATTGGCTGGTCAGGTGACAACCTTCCGTTCAGATGCTGTCCCACTGGTAACGACAGGCAACCTTGTCTTCACGTCCTTTAACGTTTCAGCAACGGGGACGTTAACCTATGAGGTGGCACCAAATACTTCCGGTACAGCAACATTCAACATGTGGCTGACCGATGATGGTTCAACGGCAAATGCTGACGACGACAACATCACCGATCCGGTTTTGATTACCATCAACGTTACAGCAATCGCCGACCCTCCTGTTCCTTACAGCCCGAATTACGTCATCGACGCCGGGGATGCTTTGGTTCTGGATGGTTCCGGCAGCACAGATGTCGACTTCGGTTCCGGCGTGGCAGAAGGTCTTACCTATGAGTGGGACCTGAACAACGACGGCACAACAGATGTGACCGGCGTGAATCCAACGGTGGCCTATGCAACGCTGACAGGCCTGGGGCTGGCAGTTCCAGGAACAAGCACGATTGGTCTGAAGGTTACGGATACCTTCTCCGGAACAACCGTCGGTACGACGGCCACAATCGACATTCTAACTGTCGACTTCGGCGACGCCCCAAACAGCTACGGAACTCTGAAGGCATCCAACGGTGCGGCACACACAATTGTGCCGGGCTTCTATCTGGGTGCCAGCGTTGACAGCGAACTGGACGGTTCTGCAGACGATGGAACTGACGAAGACGGCATTGTGTTTGACGCTGGCATGCAGGCCGACACGGTTCTGAACATTCCGTCTTACTTCACAGCCACGGCTTCCGCTGCTGGCAAACTGGACGTTTGGCTGGACTTCAACAATAACGGTGTCTTCGAAACCAGCGAACACCTTAATAATGGAACCAGTTTTGATGTTGTTGCTGGTGACAACACCTTCTCATTTGTGATTCCTGCGGGAGCTGCCGTCACCAATGTCAACACTTCGGCTCGAGCTCGCTTAAGCACAGCAGGTTCACTGGCTCCAACGGGTCGAGCAAACGATGGGGAAGTGGAAGACTATGTGCTTCAGATTTCGCCATTGCTGGATGCAGTCGCTGTAAAACGTGTCCTGCCGATGTTCAGTCAAACCAGCGACCTGACTCCACTGCTGCAGTGGGCTCAGGCCGACGGAACACTGCCAGGATCGAATTCGTCTTACAACATTACTTTGTTGAATTCGTTGAACCAGGTTGTTGGCTTTGAAGAAAACTTTACTGGAACGTCTCTGGAAATCAGCGATCCGCTGCCAGCCGGAACATACACCATCCAGGTGCAGTCGTTTAATCGAGCTGGCACGGCTGGCCCTGTAACGAACCTGGGACAGTTTGAAGTAGTGGCAATGACGGTGACTTCGCCGTCAGGCACTCTGCCAAACGGATTCCCGACTGTTACATGGACACCGGTAACTGACAGTACAGATCATTACGAACTTCAGATCGTGTCCGCCATTACGGGGCTGACGGTTGTCAGTGAAACCAACCTTTCAGCTGGTTCAACATCGTATACGGTCGCAACACAGTTGCCGATTGACAGCTATCGTGTGCGAGTTCGAGCAATCGAAACAACCACCAATCAACCTGGCGACTGGAGCCCTTATCAGAACTTCACCGTCGCAACGGCTCCTGTACTGCAGTCGCCAACCGGCACTGTCAACACTCCACGGCCAATCCTGACATGGACGGCGATTCCTGGAGCGTTCACTTATGACGTTCGCATTGTGGATCTCACAGACAACATCGTTCCGATTCAGTCGTTAACTGGCCTCACGACAACGTCGTACCAGCTGACAACGCCATTGGAACTGGGTGAGTACTCAATCGAAGTGCGTGCCGTCACCAGCCAGAACGCAGCGGCCAACTGGAGCACACCGGTTGTTATACTGGTTGGTGTTCCAACCGTCATCAGCCAGCCTTCAGGTCGCCTGCAGGACTCAACCCCAACGATTGCGTGGAGTGCTGTGGCCGGTGCTGAAAACTACGACGTGATCATCGTTGACAAGCGAACCAACACCATTGTTCACCAGGTTTCCGGTCGTACAACTCTGCAATACACCGTGCCTGATGCCAATGCATTGCCGCTTGGTAACTACGAAATTCAGGTTCGAGCCAACAATCTGCCAGCGGCCGGTTCAACCCGATCAACAGCGTCAGTGACCAGTGTTGCCACACCGTTTACTGTGTCAACGCCACCGGTTGTCACTGGTCCGGATGTCGGAATTTACGACACAACACCAACGGTCACGTTTACAACACCAGTTGGTACCGTCACCAGCGAACTGGAATTCCTTGATGGCAGCGGCAACGCTGTGTTCCGAGATGTTAACGGTAACCCGATTACCATCACGGGAATCAACGGCAACTCTTACACAGTGCCAAACAATCAGCCACTGCCGCCCGGCCAGTATCGCGTGCGAGTTCGCTCGTACGGCAACGCTGGAACAGGTTCAACGGTTGTGTCAGACTGGAGCATTCCTCAGTTCTTCCAGGTGGGCACAGCACCAAACCTGCTGGGTCCAGCCGCTGGAATCGGATCTGCACCATTCCGCAAAACCAACGATGCCACGCCATCGTTGACATGGAACGGTTCTGTTGCTGGCGAAACCTACAACGTGTGGGTATCCAGCCTCAGCACCGGAGTCACCGTGCAGACGGTTTACGACCTGAATGCTCAAAGCTTCGAAACCAAGTCGTTGCCAAACGGTCAGTATCGCTATTGGGTGCAGGCCAACAACGGTCTGGGAGAAAAGAGTGCCTGGAGCAAGTCGTTTGACTTCCAGATCACAACCGCTCCAGTTGTGGCGGAACTGGGGCCAAGCTTTACGGACCCAACTGTTCGATGGCAGCCACCAGCCAACACGCCCGCTTCTCAGGTTGCCTACTACCAGATTTGGTTCAACAAAATCGACGTCACGCCTAACGTGAAGTACGTTGTGGAAACAAATCTAACGGCCACCGAATACCTGACCGCGAATCCATTCCCGGATGGACGGTACAAGGTCTGGACGCGAGCCTATGTGACTGGCACTGTGGCAGGTGCTCCTGTGGTTGAATCCAGCTTCAGCAATGGAGTTGTCTTTGAAGTCGGTGGGCGACCGGCCTTCAACGTGGTTGGTGATACATCAGACGACACACCGCTGTTGACATGGTCAGCGGTGACCGGTGCCGTCCGTTACGAAATCTTCCTCGCCAGCTCGGCCGCTCCATCAACACCGTTGGTGCGAGTCAGCGACCTGACGGTACCGCGTTTCCAGGTCACAACGGCTCTTCCAGCCGGCGGCTATATTGCCTGGGTGCGAGCGATCAATGCAACTGGCAAACGGTCTCCATGGAGCCTGACGTCAGAAGGTCGGTTTACGGTCAACGCTGCATCACGACCAGTAATCAACGCCATTCCAACCAGCAGCGATTCAACTCCAACCATTACCTGGAGCCCCGCTGCGGGAGCTGACCATTACGACATCTATATTTCAACGGCTGCCAATACTGCCACGGCTTTGATTCGCAATCAAAACGTTGCAGGCACTACGTACACGCCTTCGGTTAGCTTGCCAGTCGGCAACTTCCGAGTCTGGGTGCGTGCCATCAGTGCTGGCGGTACGGCTGGACCATGGAGCACCGCAGTCAGCTTTACGATTGTTTCGAATGACATTAAGTCAATCGAAGTGGATAACATCACCATGCTGGCTTCTCTTGGTGCTCTTGCAGCACCACTGGATCCAGCGGAAGTGACGGTTAGCCTGATTCCATCAAGAATCGTTTCCGACGCTGGTCGACAAATCGCTGAACACCAAAGCAGCGTGGCAACGGTCGAAGACGCAACGGAAGCAAACGTGCAGCAGTTACCTGTTCAGGAAACAACTGCCGCTCAGTCCATCGCCGACGACGGTTCAGACGATGTTATGGCTAACTGGGATGCAGCCATCTGGGCTGAAGAATCGGCCGCCACGGCAAACGTCGCTGTGGTTGATTCCGTGTCGCCAGAATCTGCCGCCAACAAGTCTGAAAAGCAATCGTTCGGTTGGTTAGCAGGCCTCGCCATGCTGCCTCCCGCTTTACGGCGCCGACGAAAGTCTGAAGACTAATGTGACTAGACGCGATTGTGAAAGCTTCGGCATAAACACTCGCAAATAGAATGTCGCCTGACTGAAACGTCTTGTGGCATCCAAAATTCGCCAAAGGCTGAGACTCCCCGTCTCAGCCTTTGTGCGTTTTGGCGAACGGAATTCTGACCTTTGTACCCGGAGTCGCCAGACTTCGGGCATTGAACCAGTCGCGGCAGGTCCGGTTCCCACCGGACATTTTCGCGGAATTCGCACTCGTCCGGTAGGAACCGGACCTACACCGACTGACGGAAGCCAGTGCGGGGTCCGTTTTGCAGCCCTGCCCGATGAAATTTTTCAATTTCCAAACATAGCTGCGCATGTAAATCGGGCACCTACGACTTTAGGCAATGCCGTACACCGTATTTGATAAGTCGTTTACACAGACGGGCGAAGCGCTAGTCTGTGGCTAACGCACCACCATGCTTATTGTTGTGTTAGCAGCGTCAACGTGAGCGGTTTTTCTTCACTTACAGCGGAATCCATGTATGTCAGATTTTCCAAAACGTAACGGACAGACCAGAATCGAAACGCTTGAAGAACTGATTCTGATGTCTGCATCGGCAATTGAGCTCGACGTGGAATTGCCCGAACAGTTCGCGCTGGACAACTCAGACCTGGAAGGAACCGATGAACTATTTCACGGCGATACTGAGAACGAATTCAACGTACAGATCGCTCAGTCGGGCGTGGCCAACAGCAAAGAATCAGTCGATGGCGGCAACACAGAACAAACATCTGAGTTCCTTCAACCAGTGGCGTTCAGCAATACCAGTGCGGCAGCAAATTCAACGGGCAGCGCCGGGACACTGGTCGATGCCGCAACAACAGAAGCACCTGCGCCGTATTCGCAGTACATTGAACTGAACGGTGAGGACAATGCGGCGGTGCTGGAAGACAATGGCAACCCGCTTGACGACCTGGTTCAGCTTCGCAGTACCAACGGAACGTTTGAAACAATCGTCTTCCGGCTGCCCACCGATCAATTGGTAATTGACCTGGGAAGCGGTAACGACAGTCTGGTCGTCGAAGGCCTGGAACTCGGGGCCCTCTCTGCCGACGTATTCATTTACGGGCAGCAGGGCGATGATTCCATAAACCTCAGATCGCTCAAGACACTCAACGACGTTTACGTCTACGACGTGGAAGGCGACAATTCTTTGAGTTCCGTCAGGTTGGAGATCGGCGGCAATCTGTACATCAGCGATGGCGATGGTGACCAGAATGCTTCTATTGGCGGAACAGTGACTGGTGATGTCTACATTAACAGCAGCAGCGGCAACAGCGAAATCAACGTTGGCACTGATCGCTCGTTGGGAAATTCCGGGGTAATTGGTGGGTCGGTATTTGTTGACAACAAGGGAGTTGGCTCCGACTCAGTGCGATTAACCGGACGAATTGAAGGCGACTTCTACATTGACGCCGGCGACGGAGACTTCGAGTTGACATCGATCTTCTCGTCTGTCTATGGCTCGTTGTTTACGAATGTCGACAATGGCGATTCAACATTCCTTCTTGGCGATTTTGATGCAGGCCAGGCCAGCTATTTCAGCAGTGGTGAAGGAGACACCGACACCTTCCTGACAGCGGCAATCTTCCATGACGGTTTAACGATCCAGAACGGGCTCGGCTTTGACAAACTGCAAGTGGACGGCACCAGTATTCTAGCTGGAGGGCGGGACGTGCCATTTGCACTTCGGAAATCCGGACTTCTGACTGTCAATAACGGTGACGGTGGCAGCCTGACCGTACTTAACGGCGCTGAACGCGAGTTTGATTTGAATTTAGATGAGTTTCGACTTTCCAACGGCCTGGGCACAGACACCATCGAAATTCTGCTGCGTGAACGCGACACTCTCAATACATTCTATGTCAACAATGGCGACGGCGACACAACGATTGAAATTGTCGGAAGTTCGACGTTGAATGCTGCCACGTTGATCAGTGGTGACGGAACTGACATTTTCTCATTGGACGGCGTCGACATTGAAAATGATCTGATTATTGACACCGGTGACGGCGAACGCACGGTGGACATCCAGAATGCTGAAATCGGCAACATTATTATCAGCGGCTCTGCGGCTGTTGAAACGGTTTATGGCGACGGCGACGACGAAATCTTCGCTCCCATCGGCAACAACCTTATTGATGGTGGAGCAGGCGATGACGTACTGGTTGTTTATGAAGGCTCCAGCACAGACTATGAGATTCAATACGAACCAGATGGTCGTGTGATCGTGACAGGACCGGGACTTGATGGTTCAACCGTCCGCAACGAACTGACCAACGTGGAACGCATTCTGTTTAACGACGGGGAAATTCTACTAAGCGATCAGGGCGTGGATAATCCGATTACAATTTCGGGGACAGACGCTGATGACTGGATCGCAGTTCCGGAACAGGGCGGTAATGTTGAAGCAGGCGATGGAGACGATTCAATCTACGCTCCGCTCAGCGACACATTCAACGAAATCGACGGCGGCTTGGGAACCGATACTCTGATCATCTATGAAGGCGGGCGAGCAGACTATTCCGTGCGACGGCCATCAAGCTCATCGTTCGTGGAGATCGAAGGGCCGGGACTGAACGGAAGCACGGTCATTAATCGTCTGACCGATGTCGAATTCATTCTGTTCACAGACGGACTTGTGAAGGTTGAAGATCTCTAAGTCACCGCGGAAACAATGTGTGAATTTGGAAAGCACGGAAAGGGTCGAAACACGGGACGCAGGGGCGGCAGCGGAGCGTCAATAAAATCGCCATCACGCTCCGCCGTGATGTGGCGTCGCGGAATGGCCCCTTCATCAACATTCGATGGTGCCGTTACCAGCGACGAACCAGTGGCTGCAGTTTGCGACGACGATTCGTCACGGCAACGGTTTTCAACTTGCCGCGCCTGATCCCGCGGCGCCTCGCCACGTCGGAGCGCGACGGCGACTTTCGGCGGCATCCGCAGCTTTAGCTGATGCTCAACTTTGAATCGCACGCGCTGGCAAAACTCAGGCGGTCGCGGTACCGTCCTGGTATTCGCCACATTGCTGGCCGCCCTCCCCCGAATTTCTCGCCATATCATTTGAAGGGTCTCTGCGTGCTTTTAAGACTTTCCTCCATCGCTTTGCTGATCGCATTCGCCGCGTTCACTCCCAATACCGTTGTTGCTCAGCAATATACAAACCTGCTGTCGAGCGACCTCAATCACTGGACGACACCCAACGGTGAAGCCGTAACTTCCGGATGGCAGCTGGAACCGGGTGGGATTCTGCATTTGTCCGGCAAAGGCGGAAACATCATCAGCAAAGAACTGTACGGCGATTTTGAGCTATGGTTCGAATTCCGCATCTCAACAAAGGGCAACAGCGGCATTAAGTATCGAGTTCAAAACTACGACAAAAGTTTGTTGGGTCTGGAATACCAGGTGCTGGACGATGCGGCCTATCCGAAGCTATCGCGAAGTCACCTCACTGCATCGTTGTACGATCTTGTTGAACTGATTCCCCGCGAAACACGCTTGAACGAGCTGGAAGAATTTAACGTTGGCAAGATTCGAGTTCAGGGTAATCGGACTCAACATTGGATCAACGGCCAGCTAACGATTGATCAAACACTTGCCGGATCTGACTGGAAATCGATCGTCGCCAACAGCAAATTCAAAGATCGCGAAAACTTTGGAGAAAACCATTCGGGGCACCTGATGCTGACCGATCACAACAGCGAAGTCTGGTTCAAAAACATGTTCGTCCGCCGACTGGACACTGTGCAGTGCCGGCCAAATTAGCACGTGTTTAAATAGCCAGCCTTCAATCTCAGTGCTCTTCGCGCCCAAAATACTATTTGAATGGATCAACTCATGAATCGACTTGCCTGTTTACCTCTGATCGCCATTGTGCTGCAATTTTCAGGTAGCGTGGCGTGTGCATTTCAGACCGATAGCGACGACGGCTTCAAGCCAATGCTGAACGGCAAAGACCTTACCGGTTGGGTGCTGGTGAATACTCCTGCTGACACCTGGAGCTTTCAGGATGGCATGTTGGTTTGCACGGGCAAGCCTATCGGCGAAATCCGTACCGAAAAGATGTACCAGAACTTCATCATGGAAGTGGAATGGCGACATCTGGTTCCCAAAGGCAACGCTGGCATCTTTGTGTGGGCTGACGATATCACGGCGAAGGGACAGCCGTTTCATCGAGGCATCGAAGTGCAGGTTCTTGAAAACGCTTACGGAAACACTCGCAGCTATACACCTCACGGCGACATCTTCCCGATTCACGGAGCAAAGATGACGCCAGTGAATGGTCGTGGCGGCAGTCGAGCATTCCCGACCGAAGAGCGAGCGAACCCAAGTCCGGAATGGAATCACTATCGCATCGAATGCAACAACGGAAATATTTCGCTGGCTGTTAACGGCAAAGTGGTCACGCAGGGAACCGACTGTTCGCCCAGCAAAGGCTACATTTGTATCGAATCCGAAGGCGGCATCGTTCACTATCGCAACATGAGAATTAAAGAACTTCCCGATACTCCGGTGGACGAAAAAGATGTTGCCATCGCCAATCGAGGTTTCCGTTCGCTGTATACGGGGCTCGACTTTAACGGCTGGAACGTTACCGGAGCGTCGTGGAAAGTGCGTGACTGGACCTTAAGCTTTGATGGAACCAGTTCGGGGCCTGATTCCCACTTTATTTCGCAGGAAAAATTTGGCGACCTGGCATTCATTGTCGATGCGAAATTCGCAGACAGTGCCGCCACAGCCAAACTTCAGTTGGTTGGTGAAGCAGCAGATAACGCCGTCACCATTGACCTTGCTAGTCCTGAACTGGCGGCCGCACTGGACAAACCGGGACGCTGGAATCGAATTGAAGGCCATTTGCAGGCGGGGAAACTGTCGATTACCGTCAACGACAAACCCGTCGTGAAAAACAAAGTCGTGGCTGGTCCCGCAGCACCCGCATCGTTGGTGCTGGCGCCAATTGGCAAAGTTGACTTTGCCAATATTTACGTGAAAACGTTGTAGGTGGGGTTTCGGGGCGAGTCCGCGACTCAGGTTGCCCATTTACCCCATAGTTACCAGCGAGCCTGTTTTTTGGGGTGGCACTATCGGATTGAGGACCCTTGTTCGGAACACCTCGAAAATTGAGGTTGTTTGCCCCGACGCGCAGAGGAGGCCATTCGCAGCCCGCTGCCTCCTCCACAAGTCGGGTTAAACAAAAATCACTCATTTTAACGCCCTCAGACGCGTTGTCTGCCTCCCGATAAACAGGGCTCAAGGCAACCTGCACAAATGCCTTCAGCTGCTGTGTTCCCTCATCCTCTCAGCAAACCCTTCCGTGCTTAGCCCGAACCCCGAAAGCCGAAACCCTTCGCCCCAAGCCGACTTCTGGCGAGGCATACAGCCCAAACAATCAATTCCATCAGTAAAATCGGAATATTGTCACAAGTTATCCAGGTGGCATGATCGATACAAAGAGAGACAACCGGTGTGTTGTCAATCAGATGTTTTGTCTGAAAAGTGGTGTGGCAAGTGACGCAGGACTTTTCAAGACATGTCTCCTACAGGTCGCAAGACCTGAGTTTCGGCAGGGATAGAAGCAATGCAGACGTTCAGCAGACATCTTAAACGATGGGGCGTGCTAACGGCGATCTGCCTGATGACCTTCGTCAACAGCGGTTGCACATTGACGGGTGGGCTCATAGGCGTGGTCTACGAGGGCATGTTGTTCTGGAAAGCGTTGCCCGTGATGCCGATCAGTGCGTACCATACGCAGCGGGTCGAAGATCAGCTGTGGGAAGATGAACGCTACAACCGAGTGCCCGTACTTGATCCGGTCGAAGGTGAAAACGCGCCGATCTTCTGCGTTGACCCACCCAGCGACGATCAGGTCATCCGATCACTTCCGGATGACGTGTCCGGTGGCATTGCTTTCCTTCAGGAAACGCAACGCAACAACGTTCGCATCGTTGTTGAACCGATCGTAGACCGCCTGGACGAATGCAAAGTCTATCCGCTTGTCGGCCCAGCTCGACTGCACCACTGTCACTACAAGTGTACGGTCTACTACGACAAAACGATTCGATCCTACTGGCCGATTCCGTTCACACACGTCGATCAGACTCAGGAAGTCGTCTACATCGACAAAGATCACCTGATCCGATGTGCGGGACCAGCGACCTACTAAAACAGTCGGTGGCACGTAACCAAAAACACAACAAGGCGATCAGTCCCCAGGACTGATCGCCTTGTTTTCGTTTGTCGATGTAAGCTGCCCCACTACAGCTCGCCCGCTGGCGTGGCGTGGCCCCTGACGTGAAGGGATTTCACGTAGTCATATGGGGGGGCATTATGTAAATCGTCGTCCGCGAGAGTGATTCCGTCCTGAAGAGTTGCCGCCACCGCCCCTGCGTCGGTTGGAGCACCGACTTGTTAGCTACGGCACGGGTTCCCGACTCGGCACAGCCCGAACAACACGGAATTGGTGAGAGGGCCTTGCTGTAGCTTGAAAGTCTGACTTCCTCCGACGCAGGGTCGGAGGAGAGTTGACTCAAAATCTTCGACAAAACGTCAGCAGGATTGCCTGTTTCATAGTAGTTTGGCGCCCTCAATGGTGGCGTACCAATCCCGCAAACAGGCACAGATAAAAACTCTTCACGGCGTTGGACGTGGCCCTTGCCGTGAAGGGATTTTTGAGCGGGAAAACAGTGAGATAAAGCGAAAGATCGCAGGCTGGAGTTTGGATGCGGCTAAGTCACGAAGTGACTGAAGCCCATTCGGCATGACTGCCTCTTCTCCAGCTCAATCAGTGTTTTTGATTTTCAAATCTCTTCACGGCGTTGGGCGTGGCCGCTGTTGTCAGTCAGACGCCCATAGTCCCAGCCTGCCGTCTCGCGCGATGCCTTCTGCTGCTCTAAGACGCGGTTCCAGGTTGACGGGAAGCCCAAATCGAGTCAGCAGGCGAGCGTTTCCGGTATTCAGCAACAGTTCGTTAACCAGGCTTTCGTCGTCAAGGTAGACCCACGCCAGAGTTCGCCCGTATCGGTCCAGTGGGGTGATTCCTTCTTCGATAAAAACCGTGCGGTGCAGAATACGTGACGACAACCATTCACTGGACTGGTCGCCATACGGTTCGGCTGCCTGGTCGAAGTGAGCGACTTCCGGAGCGTCAATTCCCAACAGACGAATTTTCTGCCCCTTCGCCGTTTCAAAAGTGTCGCCATCGTAAACTCGTTGCACAACCACAGAATAGCGATCCGCGCGCAATTCAACCGACGACTGTTCAGGAGCAGCTCGGAAAATCAACAACACGCAAATGACTGCGACCGCTGTGGCAGCTGGAGTTGGGTAACGAATCTGCATCAGTGGCTTCCGAATGCTGCCAGGCCTCATTAAAGTGGTTGTTGAATTGAAACGGTTAGCATCAAGTCAATGTTGCATCGTGAAAACGGAGCGGTCGAAAGCGTCAGCTCCTGAACTGCGGCGGCATTGCCCCGATTGACCCGACTTTGCATTGCTGCAAGGCAACTGACGCTGGTCGCTTCGATTCAGGCTCAATGCCAAAATTTGGCAGCCGCAGTATTATCCCTGGCAACAGGCCACAAATCCAACCACGGGAACTTCAATGAACAATATTCTTCTGCGTTCTTACAGAAACCTTACGTCAAAAATTGTCGTCACCGCGCTCACGCTGATGGCCGCCACATCGGGTTATGCTCAGCCTGCAGGCTTCAATTACGATGAATCCAAAGTTCCGGAATACACTTTGCCAGCACTATTAACAGACAGTGCGGGGCAGCCGGTAGCCGACGCCGAAGCGTGGATGTCAAAACGACGTCCGGAAGTATTAGCGTTGTTCCAGCAGCACGTCTTCGGTCACATTCCGGAAACAATACCGAAGATCAGAACACGCCTGCGATCAGAAGTGACTGATGCTCTGGATGGCATTGCCGTTCGTCGTGAAATTACCGTGTTCTTCACGGATGATGATGCGGGACCGTCGATGGACATTCTTGTCTACACTCCCGCCAACGCGGATGGCCCTGTTCCGTGTTTTCTGGGCTACAACTTCAACGGCAATCACTCTGTTGACGCTGACCCAGCGATTCACCTTTCGACATCGTGGGTTCGAGACGACAAAAAGCGTGGCAACATCAACAACAAAGCCACAGAACAAACTCGCGGCACCGCCAGCAGTCGTTGGCCCATGAAAATGATTGTCGAACGCGGTTATGGCGTGGCCACAATTTACTACGGCGATGTCGATCCTGATTTCGACGACGGTTTCCACAACGGAATTCACGCGATGACTGAGCCCGATCGCAAGTTGGATCGATCGGGCGATGCGGGAGGCTCAATCAGTGCGTGGGCGTGGGGCATGAGCCGTGCGTTGGACGTGCTGGAAGTTGATTCCAGAATTGACGGAAACAAAGTGGCCATCTTTGGCCATTCGCGACTTGGCAAGACATCACTGTGGGGTGGAGCATCCGATCAGCGATTTGCCATGGTGATTTCCAACGATTCCGGTTGCGGTGGAGCCGCCTTGTCTCGACGAAAGTTTGGCGAAACCGTCCAGCGAATCAACACGTCATTTCCGCATTGGTTTTGTATCAATCATCGTCAATACAACGATAACGAAAACGCTTTGCCGGTTGATAACCACATGCTGCTGGCCTTAATCGCTCCTCGCCCGGTTTACGTGGCCAGTGCTGTGGACGACAAATGGGCCGATCCCAGGGGAGAAATGCTGTCTCTGTTCCACGCCGGCCCTGTTTACAAGCTGTTTGGCAAAACTCCTCTGCCAACGGACGAACTTCCAGACGTCGATCATCCCGTGCAAAACGACGTCGGCTACCACATTCGTAGTGGCGGCCACGACGTGAAAGACTTCGACTGGATTCAGTACATGAACTTTGCAGACAAGCATCTGAAGTAGGCGAAGCTGACGTTGCAGTAAACCCACGGGGCAAGCCCGTGGACGGCGAACACAGAATCGAGGGCCGTTTCTTCATGCCACATCCCCCACGACCGTGCGTCGTGGGCTGGTCGGGCCTTTGCACCAGGCGAGTTGCGTTCCGGATTTCGCCGCCTCAGCAAACATCGC
This sequence comes from uncultured Planctomycetaceae bacterium, assembly GCA_937916515.1. Lineage (GTDB taxonomy): Bacteria > Planctomycetota > Planctomycetia > Planctomycetales > Planctomycetaceae > Fuerstiella. The sequence goes on from CALFSX010000151.1 coordinate 84,097, forward strand.
CTTTTTGCGTGCTATCCGCTACATCGTGCGCATTCCCCATCTGAGCAAACAAGCCGAATCGAACCAACGCCCTACCAACCACACCGCCTGAAGCCGCTGCCACACCGCGTCCGTCTTGAACACAGATTTGAAGTCCGGCTTGTACCTAGCAGCGTGTCCGGGAAGCCATTCTTTGTTGTTGCCAATGGCGTCTGAAA